>DATDOP010000265.1:0-3111 GCA_035293185.1 Dehalococcoidia bacterium
CTGACGCAATGCTCCAAAGTCGAGAGCATGATTACCACACGGATGCGGGAGCTTGGAGAGGCCGAACAGACCTACGCGAGGGAGAGGGCGAGCAGTATGAAGTCTGAGCTTCCCTGCCAGATTGCCAGATTGCCAGATTGCCTTCACTCGTGCGCGGCGGTTGCGCTGTGATCCTCCACCCGACGCTGGAAGAAGTGCGGACGCTGGTGGCGCAGGGCAACCTGTGTCCGCTGTACGCGGAGGTGCCCGCCGACCTGGAGACGCCGGTCTCGGCGTATTTGAAGGTGGCGCGCGGGCGCTATTCGTTCCTGCTGGAGAGCGTGGAGGGCGGCGAACGTTTGGCGCGCTACAGCTTCATCGGCACGGAGCCGTATCGTACGTTGCGCAGCGGTGAAGGCGTCGGCGGCGACGGCAGCACGGGCGACCCGCTGCTGGCGGTCGAAGCCGAGCTGTCGCGGTTCAAGCCGGTGGCGGTCGCGGGGCTGCCGCGGTTTACGGGCGGGGCGGTCGGTTACCTGTCGTACGAGGTCGTGCGTTACTTCGAGCCCAGGGTGCCGAAAGCGGCGCGCAACGTGCTGCACATGCCCGAGGCCGTCTTCCTGTTCACCGACACGCTGCTGGTCTTCGATCACCTGCAGCACAAGATCAAGGTGGTCAGTCACTTCCGGCTGGACGGCGATCTCGAAGCGGCGTACCGGCAGGCGGCGTGGCGCATCGAAGAGTTGGTCGGGCGGTTGGAGAAGCCCCTGGCGGCGCTGCCGTATCGCGCGGCTGAGGGCATTGCCGCGGACCAGGCCGTGACGTCGAACATGACGCGGGAGCAGCATGCCGCGGCGGTGAACCAGGCCAAGGAGCACATCGTCGCGGGCGACATCATCCAGGTGGTGCTGTCGCAACGCTTCCAGCGCCCGACGGCGGCGCACCCGTTCGACGTCTACCGGGCCCTACGCACGATCAACCCGTCGCCGTACATGTTTTACCTCGACCTAGGCGAGGCGCAGCTGGTTGGCACGTCGCCGGAGATGCTGGTGCGAGTCGAGGAAGGGAAGATCGATTACCACCCGATCGCCGGCACGCGGCCGCGCGGCGCCGACCCGGCGCAGGACAAGGCGCTGGAGGAGGAGCTGGTGGCCGACGAGAAGGAGATCGCCGAGCACGTGATGCTGCTCGACCTGGGACGCAACGACGTTGGGCGGGTCAGCGAGGCGGGATCGGTGGAGGTGCCGCAGGTCATGGACGTGGAGCGCTACTCCCACGTCATGCACCTCGTGTCGCACGTCACGGGACGGTTGCGCAAAGGCCTCAGCCCTTACGAAGCGCTGCGGGCCTGCTTCCCGGCCGGGACGGTCTCCGGCGCGCCGAAGATCCGGGCGATGGAGATCATCGCGGAGCTAGAGCAGGACCAACGCGGACCTTATTCGGGCTGCGTGGGCTACTTTGACCTGTCCGGCAACCTGGACACGGCGATCACGATCCGGACGATCCTGATGAAAGACGGCGTGGCGCACGTGCAGTCCGGCGGCGGCATCGTCTACGACTCCGACCCGGTGACGGAGTACACGGAGACGGAGAACAAGGCGCGGGCGCTGATCCGCGCCATCGAACAGGCAGAAGCGCAGTCGGCGGGTCGGCCGGCAGGCAGTTTGGGGTACTGACGATGGGGTTCGAGATCGAAGAAGTGCGTGATCTAAACGAGGCGTGGGCTGAGATCGAGCCACTCTTGCGTGGCATCGTCGAGTACCACGAGCCTTTAGACGGGCGATCATTGAGGGCCGACTGGATTAAGCGTTGGCGCGACTTCCTGACGACGAGGCCGGATGGGATTTTTCTCCTTGCGCGTCCGGAAGGCGGCCGCGCAGTGGCATTTCTTGACGGGTCAGTCATAAAGGACCGCGGTATCTTCGATGAAGCCGCTGGTTATATTGACGACGCGTTCGTAGCAGCGGATTACCGCTCCAGTGGCGTAGGCAGCGCGCTTCTAAGCCACTTCGAGGCGTGGAGTCGCAGCGCGGGCGCGACGCTGATTCGCTTGGACGTCGTTGCCGCCAATGAGCTGGGTCGGGGATTCTGGTCGGGCTCTGGCTTTGAGGTTGAACGCTACACGATGAGGAAGGCGCTATGAGTGAGATGGTCTGGATGCTGATTGAGAACGACGGTGCGGTGCTCCTGGCGCAACGCAAGCAGGACAGCGAAGTCTTCGCGGGGCGATGGACGTTACCCGGGGAGGTCCGCGTCGAAGGTGAGTCCGATGCCGAGGCCCTGGCGCGTGTCGCGGCAGACGACTTCGGCGTAGAGCTGCGGGGCGAGGAATTTGTCGAGAGGTTGTACGTTTCAACCGGCGGCAGGCAGCATCAGGTCGACGTTTACCGAGTCGGATTCGAGGGGTCGCCGCAGTACAAGGAGTCGGGTCCTTACGAGGAGGTGGGGTGGGCGGCGCCGGGTGAGCTGGGCGAGCTCGACATCGAGTTGCCGCCGGCGCTGCGGGAGTTCCTCGACCGGCTCGGAGGTGCGTGATAAGGCGAGAGCGCACACCTCGGGTTGAAACCCGAGGCATCGGGGAAATGCGATGCTGCTGCGGGCAGGGGGAGGCACCTCGGGTTGAAACCCGAGGCATCGGGGAAGTGACATGCTGCTGCTGATCGATAACTACGACAGCTTTACGTACAACCTCTACCAGTACCTGTGTGAGCTGGGCGAGGAGGTTGAGGTCTTCCGCAACGACAAGATCGGGCTGGAGGACATCGATGCGATGGCGCCGGAGCGCATCGTCGTATCGCCGGGGCCGGGTTCGCCGAAGGACGCCGGGATCAGCGTCGAGGCGATCCGGCGCTTCGCGGGCAAAGTGCCGCTGCTGGGCGTCTGTCTGGGCCACCAGTGCATCGGCGAAGCGTATGGGGCGGTCGTCGCGGGGGCGGGCGAGATCAAGCACGGCAAGATGTCGCAGATAAGCCACGACGGGAAGGGCGTCTTCGCAGGCCTGCCGAACCCGTTCGCGGCGGTGCGCTACCACTCGCTGGCGATCGTGCCGGAGACGCTGCCGGACGTGCTGGAGGTATCGGCGCGGTCGGAATCGGGCGTGATCATGGGTGTGCGGCACAAGCAGCTGACGCT
>DATDOP010000266.1:0-2728 GCA_035293185.1 Dehalococcoidia bacterium
GCCAGGCCCATCATCGAGATCATGTTGGTCACGAAGAAGCTGAACTCGAAGCCCTGCCCCAGCAGCGCCGTCATGCCCAGCGCCAGGACGATCGAGACGATCGCCAGGACCAGCGGCACCAGCGCCGAAACCACCGTGCCCAGGACCAGCAGCAAGATCACCAGCGCGATCAACCCGCCGATCGTCTCGCCACGCGCCAGGTCTCGCTCGGAAGCCGTCTGGAAGTCGTAGCCGATCGCGGCTGCGCCCGTGATGTACACGTCGAATCCGTCAGAAGCAGCCTCTTCGTCGATGATCGTGATCACCTGCTCGACGTTCTCGGCTGCCTCGTCCAGGTCGCCCGCCATCGTGATCGGGATCATCGCCGAGCGCTTGTCCTGCGAGACCAGCCCCTCGGGCCCCGCCTGGTAGAGGTTGACCGCGCTGTCGATAACTCCCGGGCCCAGCGCCTGGATCCTGTTGAAGATCTCGTCGTACTGCGCGCGGAAGGCAGGATCGTCGTAGGTCTTGTCTGGGAAGGCGATGACCACCGCCTCGTGGGCCTGCTGCGGCCCCCTCAGGCGGTCTTCCAGCAGCTGGGCGCCGGCCTTCGAGTCCGGCGTGTTGGTGAAGTCTGCCGTCGTGGTCAACGCGCCGGACAGCATCGCCCCGATCAGCATGATCGAGACCACGAACATCACGCTCCAGATGCCGACCACCCGCCAGGGGTGCCGGGCGCTGCCGCGTGCCAGGTTGGTGGGTGAGAGACTAAACGCCATCGCCGTCCTCCGATTCCTCCCTGGCCCGCCGGCGGCATGCGCCGCTGTAGCGTGCCAGCATGGTCAAAGCAATGAGGCCGCCGATAACCAACGGCCAGGTCTTGCCGCTACGATGCCTGCTCATGCTTCAAGTCCCCCCTGCGTTTCTGGGACGCTCTCTGGTCCCCTAAAGGGCCGTCGCGACCCGTTCTATAAATAAAAAGCGAATGCTCCCTCTCTTATATGGGCATCCGCTGGCAGTGTCAACTCAGACTTTAGTCGGAGGCCGAAGCTGGACCCGGCGATCTTTACGAAGAATTAATGCTGCAGGGCGCCCGGCGCCGCCGCCGGTGACGTCACGTGATCGCCGCGCCAGAACGTCCCCGCGAACAGCGCTCCCGCCGCGCGTGCGTAGGGGTGGACGTCGAGGTCCGGGTCGATCAGCTTCTGCGTGAGGAAGCCCTGGTACAGCGCGATCATGACGCGCGCGATGCCTTCCGGGTCCAGCGTCGCGTCGATGTCGCCGCGGGCCTGCGATTGTCTCACCAGGTCGATCAGGCTGTCGCGCACAGCCTTGTTGGTCTTGCGCAGAGACGCCTGCACACGCTCATTGTGGGTGGCTTCTGATATGAATTCGATGGTCAGGGAGCAATAGTCCAGGAATTCCTGCGCGTCGCGGTCGATGAAGAACACTCGCAGCAGCTCATCGAAGACTTCAACCGTGGAGCCCTTGGACATCACCTGCGCCAGGCGCGCGGCGTTCTCCTGCTGGCGGTGCTCGCCCATGCCCTCGATAATCTCTTCCTTGCTGCGGAAGTAGCGGTAGACCGCCCCCGGGCTCAGCTCGGCCTCGCCGCAGATGTCCTGCATCGTCGTCTGGTGGAAACCCCGGCGCGAGAAACACGCCGCCGCGGCATCCAGGATCTGCTGCCGCCTCAGCTCCAGGTACTCCGGCAGGACTTTCGGCATGGTCTCTCCTGTACACCCCACTTTATAGCGAAGGAACGTTCTCTTTTTATACCACGCCCCGTCTGTCATTGCGAGCCATCGCGGCAGCGAGGCGCGGCAATCTCGGCCCCGGCAGACCAGCCCTCAGCATCGACAATCCCAACGCGACTCTTCACCAAAGCAGCAGGCGTCCAGCACAATTCCCTCGCCATCCGAGGGAGAGGGGCGACCCGTCCTTGGCAATCGGCACACTGAGCTTCAGGCCTGACCGCTGAAACCTGCCAGCTGCTAGCTGCTAGCTGTTACCTGTCAGCCCATCCCTACACCCTCGGCAGCAGCTCCTTCGCCACAAACTCCAGGTCCGCCCGCGCCGGTGGCGACCGATACTGCAGCATCAGCCGGCTGATCCCCGCGTCCTCGATCTCCTTGATCTGCTCCACGATCTGCGCCGGCGTGCCCCACAGCGCCGTCATCGGCGGCCGCTTGCTGTCCGTCGAGCGGAACCGCGGCGGCGCGCTCTCGATCGCCGCCTGCACCTTCCGGTCGACCTCCGCCTGGTTCTCACCGGAGATGTAGCCCGTCATCGCGGAGCGGTCGATCGTCGCCGGGTCGCGCTTTTCCGTCTCGCAGTGCTGCTCCAGCACCTTCGACTTCTGCTTGTATACGTCCAGCCCGCCCATGATCGGCGCGTTCCACTCCGTCGCGTATCGCGCCACCATGCGCAGCGTGCGCTGCTCACCGCCGCCGCCGATCAGCAGCGGCGTCGGCGTCGCAGCCGGCTTCGGGTTCATCGGCGCGTTGTTCAGGCTGTAGATCTGCCCCTTGTACGACGCGGAGTCATTCTCGAACAGCGCCTTGATCACCTGGACGCTCTCCTCCAGGTTGTCCATGCGCCGTTTCAGCGGCGGCAGCTCGATGCCGTACGCCTCGTGCTCCGTCTCGTTCCAGCCCGCGCCCACGCCGAGGATGAACCGCCCGCCCGAGAGCTGGTCGATGGCCGCGGCCATGCGCGCCAGCACCGCCGGGTGACGGAACGTCATCGA
>DATDOP010000267.1:0-16854 GCA_035293185.1 Dehalococcoidia bacterium
ACCCTCTCCCCATGGGAGAGGGAGCCGAAGCTACATGCGCTATCTCAAGACGCACCGTGAGCATTCGTGCTTCTTGGGCCACGGGATCATCTCGTCGCCCCGTCACAGTGTCAACCTACCGCGGGTCGATGGTCTGGTCGAGGTGGAGCCAGATGATGCGCGAGTAGCGAAAGAACAGCGCCATGCTGGCCAGCGTCTGCGCGATCATGACGATGTTCACGACGGCAATCGACCAGTGGGCGAGGAGAATCTGTCTGAGTGTTGCGAGCGTGGGGTTAGGGCGTAGTCGAGCGCGACGTCAAGGCGCTGCGCGCCGCCGTCTTGATCCGCGCCTCGATTCCGGGCCAACGCTCGTACAGCCAGAGGGCGGCGACAAAGGCAGCGGCGGCGAGGGCAAGACCGGCGACACCATCGACGAAGAAGTGGTTGCCGGTTATCACGGTGGCGATCAGCATCATCGGCGGCAGCGCCAGCACGGCGTAGCGCAGCAGCGGATGCTTGATCGACTGGTAGAGGCCGAGCGCGATCAGGAGCATCCAGCCGACGTGCATGCTCGGCAGCGCGGCGTACGGGTTCACGAGCGGCGATTGGTCGTAGTGCAGCGGAATCGTCAGGGCCAGGGTGTCGACGATGCCGTCCATCGCCAGACGAGGCGGCGCGACCGGGTAGAGCGCGAAGAGGACCACAGCGACGGCGCCGGAAATCAGGAAGGCGTTGCGCGTGATCGAGTAGACGCGCGGGTTCTTGATGAACAGGTAGACGCCGACAGCCGCGATCATCGGGAAGTGGCCGTAGAAGTAGATGATGTTGAAGACGTGGACGACGATCTCGTACGAGATCGTCGCGCTTTGAAGCGAGACCTCTTTGAGGATGCCCGCGTTGGCTTCGATGCGCATGAGGTCACGGGCGTTATCGAACGCCGGCCTCGCGTCATCGGCGATGTGGCGCGCCATGTAGTAGAAGAAGTAGGCGATAGCGATGATCAGGGGCTCGCGCACGTAGCGTGAGCCGAGGAAGTTGCGGAGGCGCAGCCATGCGGTGGGGGATTCTTGGTAGCTTCGTGCTGTGCTCATACGTCCTGCCGTTGCACGTTCAAGGCTACCCTGCCGTGCACGTAAGTGTCAACGAAGTGTTAACCCGCCCGCGTGGTGTGCCAGATTCGATTCGGTCTCGATCGCGAAAGAAAGAATCACAAATCATCGAAAGGCTTGTAACGATCTTCGGATCAGGGCGTTATGATCTGTTGGAGCCCTAGATCGGGGCTCATTTCCTTCAGCAGGGACGCGAGAACAGGGTCAGTGCGCGCGAGAAGCGCGCTCCTGACACGCCGGCCTCAGGGGTCTGGATTCTTCGCGCCCCCACCGCTCGCGCCTGACCTCGCTCCCACATGGGGTGGGTACCGTGGTCAAACAGCGCGACGAGATGATTGTCAAGAACCTGCCGTTGGTTGCCTTCGTCGTTGGCAAGATGTCCGACGAGTCCGGCTCGAACGGGATCGACCGCGAGGACGCGCTCGCGTACGGCACCGAGGGCCTGATCCAGGCCGTCGATAGCTACGACCCGGAGCGCGGCACAACCTTCGCCAGCTTCGCGATCCGCCGCATCCGCGGTTCGATCCTCGACGCGAGCCGCCGTCTCGACCTGCTGCCGCGCTCGCTACGCAAGGTATCGCGCGAGGTCGATCGCGCGAACCTCGAGCTGGCATCGATGCTCGGCCGCTGGCCGACGGTGCGGGAGCTCGCTCTAAAGCTCGGCATGTCGGTTGACCAGGTGAAGGCCGTGATGGGGCACAGCGCCTCACGCGTCGTCTCGCTGGAGAAGGTGATGGGCGGCGCCGCTCCTGAGGGCGCGACACCCTGGGAAGCGCCGGACCCGGACGAATACGCCGACCCGGCGGCCGCCACGGACCGCAAGGCCTCGATGCAGCTGCTCGGTACCGCCGTAAGTGCGCTTTCCGGCCGTGATCAGAAGATCGTTGAGCTGCGCTACAACCGGGCGCTGCCGTTCCACGAGATCGGCCGGCTGATGAACCTTTCCGAATCGCGAGTGTGCCAGCTGCACAAGCGCATCCTCACAAGCCTGCAAAAACGTCTCAAACACGACCTCGAGATCGCGGCCTGACAGATTCAGAGCAGGCGGGAGAATGACGATACTCAAGAGAGTAGGTCACGAAGGATCGCAATGACGACATCGTCTCGTCCGCTCGACGCAGCCGCAAAGCCCCCGGCGAAGCGGCGCGCGCCGAAGACAGCCCCGAAACCGGAGAGCCGGCTCGCTACCGAGCTGAGCTCCTGGCCAACGCGCCTGTTTTTCGGCGCTGAGATCCTGCTCGCGCTCGCCCTCTTCATCGCCCAGGCGCCGAGGCTGGAAGGCGATTTCGCCCTTCTGGCGATGCTGATCATCCTCAACGTTGCCGCTGAGCTAAAGCCGATCCCGGTCTACGGCGATACCTACATCTCCGTAGGCTTCGTGATCACTACGTCGATCATGGTGCTGTTTGGCGGGCCCGGCGTCGTGCTCGCCGCACCGATTGAGGCGGTAGCGGGACGCCTCGGGCGCCGCAAGCTCGATTACAAGGCCGTGACCAACGCGGCGATGTTCACGATCGTCTACAGCGCCGGCGCCGCGGCCTACGATCTGATTGCCGACGTCAACCCGAGTCACGTATCGACGGAGATGATCCCGGCGGCGATTGCGGCGGTATTAGTGAGCTTCGTCCTAAACGCGGTGCTCGTCGCCTGCTCGGTACGCTTGACGCACGGCGATTCGCTAAGCGATCTGTGGAACAAGCACACGTGGGTGGCGCCGCAGTTCATCGGCCTCGGCATCATCGGTATGGCGCTTGTCAGCGCTTACGTGGCGCTGGGGATCGCCGGCATCGTCGCGTTCCTGACGCCGGCGTTCATGATGCGCCTCTCGATGAAGCAGTACGTCGACAAGACGGTCGAGAACGTCGAGAAGCTGAAGAACCAGAACAAGGCGCTGCAGAGCGCGAACGTTGAGATAAGGCGGGTCAGCGAAGAGCTGCGTTACAGCTACGACGGCACGCTGGAGGCGCTGGTTAACGCGCTGGACGCGCGAGACCAGGAGACGAAGGGGCATTCGATCCGCGTCTCAAAGTACATGCTGCAGATCGCGCGCGAGATGGGAGTCAAGGAAGGCACCACGGAGTGGACCGACATGCAGCGCGGCTCGCTGCTGCACGACGTCGGCAAGATCGGTGTCAGCGACATGATCCTGCTGAAGCCCGGGAAGCTGACGGACGAGGAGTGGACGAAGATGCGGCTGCACCCGGAGATTGGCTACAACATGATCCGCCAGGTGAAGTTCCTGGAAGGCGCCGCGGAGCTGATCCTGCAGCATCACGAGCGCTGGGACGGCAAAGGCTACCCGGCCGGCCTAAACGAGGAGGAGATCCTCCTCGGGTCGCGCATTTTCTCGGTTGTCGACACGTTCGACTCGATGACGTCGGACCGGCCGTACCGGCTGGCGATGAAGACGCAGGACGCGCTGAATGAGATTCTGCGGTGCAGCGGCACGCAGTTCGACCCGATGGTCGTCGAAGCGTTCCTGGATACGTACGAGAAGTGGGTACAGGAGAGGGAGGAAATGATCGGCTCGGCGGACTCGCCGATCTCGATGCCGCACGCGGCATAAAAAGCGGAACCCCTCCGATGAAGGAGGGGTTCCCGTTTTTTGGAGGCGGTTAGTCGTCGCCCCAGCCAAATTCGGCCATAATGCTCCTCCTTGAGCGCTTAGCATCGCAATCCCTGCGAAGCTGGGCAGATACCAATACGCCTGATATCCGACCCTCATAGTTGCATCGCATCGGAGTTCTGTCAAGCTGAAACAGACGTTTCAGGACGCATTTTCATACGCTTCGATTAGCATTACCAAGCATGTAACAAGCTGCCTTTCTTGCGCCATAATGCAGACGAAAGGCAACAGCGAATGGTGTACGGGAACAGACAGCACAGGTCAGCGCAGGAGATAACAGCCGACATTGCGAAGGCGATTGACGACGCCGCAGAGACGCTGCGCTGGTGCAAGAAACACCTCCACGAACGCAAGGCCTCAGACGCGCTGCGTCTCGTGCAGCTCAACCTCGCCTGCATCGCGATCGCGATCGACTGGCAGATGGAGGGCGATCTCGCGAAGTCGGAAGCGGCGCTCGACCGCGTCTGGTGGGCGC
Source organism: Dehalococcoidia bacterium (assembly GCA_035293185.1). Classification (GTDB taxonomy): domain Bacteria; phylum Chloroflexota; class Dehalococcoidia; order DSTF01; family WHTK01; genus WHTK01. The sequence continues at coordinate 4,193 of DATDOP010000267.1, forward strand.
CGCACAAGGACGACGAGGCGGTCGATCAGTCACCGACGGGACATTAGGGCGGTCTCGGCCTCCACCCTGAAGGGTGGAGCATGCGTGAGTACGACGCTGTTGTTAGCGAACTCGACGCCGAGGCTAGAAAGCCTCGGCTACGTCTTCCTGCAGTAGCTATACTTCGAATACATGGCTGACGAGCCGATTACGCTACGTGTTTCTGAGGCGCTGACCCGCGATGTCGGTCGCGGCCTCGTGCGTCTCGACCCGAAGGACATGACGACGCTCGGCATCGATACGGGCGGGACGGTGCGCGTCATCGGCAAGCGCGCCACGGTTGCGAAGGCGCTGCCGGCGTACGCGGAGGACCGCGGCCAGGGCATCGTCCAGATGGACGGCATCTTGCGCGAGAACACGCAGACCGGCCTCGGCGAGCGGGTACAGCTGCAGCGCATCGTCTGTCCGGTCGCGCGCAGCGTCGTGCTGCAGCCCGTTGGCGAGGCGAACACGTCGATGGGGTCAGACCTGCGACACGTCACGAGCGTGCTCGAGGGCCTGCCCGTCTCGCAGGGCGACAAGGTGCGCTCGACCTTCATGGGCGGCATCTACCGCGAGTTCAGCGTCGTCGAGACGACGCCACGCGGCCCCGTGACGATTGCCAGCAGCACGAGCGTCAAGATCAAGGGCGAGAGTGTCTCCAAGCCGGGCCGTGAGGCGACCGGCGTCACGTACGAAGACATCGGCGGGCTGCGCAAGCAGATGAACCGGATCCGCGAGATGATCGAGATGCCGCTGCGCTACCCGGAGCTGTTCGAGCGCCTCGGCATCGAGCCGCCGAAGGGCGTGCTGCTCTACGGACCGCCCGGCTGCGGCAAGACGCTGATGGCGAAGGCGTTGGCGAACGAGACGTCTGCCTACTTCACCCACATCGGCGGGCCCGAGATCATGGGCAAGTATTACGGCGAGTCGGAGGAGCGGCTACGCACGATCTTCGAGGAGGCGCAAGAGCACGCGCCGGCGATCCTGTTCATCGACGAGATCGACGCCGTCGCGCCGAAGCGCGAGGAGATGGGCGCGCAGCAGCAGGTGGAGAAGCGCGTCGTTGCGCAGTTGCTGTCGCTGATGGACGGGCTCAAGGCGCGCGGCCAGATCGCGATCATCGGCGCGACCAACGCTCCTAACCTGATCGACCCTGCCCTGCGGCGTCCGGGGCGCTTTGACCGCGAGATCAACATCGGCGTGCCTGAACGTTCGGGAAGACGTGAAATCTTAGACGTGCATACGCGCGGCATGCCGCTGGCGGAAGACGTCTCGCTCGACCGGCTGGCGGAGATAACCCACGGCTTCGTCGGCGCCGACCTCGCAGCGTTATGTAGAGAGGCCGCGATGGCGACGCTGCGCGGCATCGCCGAGGACATCCCGCTCGACGCCGAGTTCATCCCCTTCGACCTGCTCTCCCGCCTCGAGGTGAAGATGAGCGACTTCCTCGAGGCGCTGAAGGAGGTCGAGCCCTCCGCCCTGCGCGAGGTGTTCACCGAGATTCCAGACGTGTCTTGGGAGCAGGTCGGCGGGCTGGACGAGGCGAAGCAGATGCTGAAGCAGGTGATCGAGTGGCCGCTGATGTATCCGGACCTGTTCGCGCGCGCCGACACGACGCCGCCGAAGGGCGTGCTGCTGACGGGCAAGACGGGCACGGGCAAGACGTTGCTGGCGAAGGCGGTGGCGAACGAGTGCGGCGTCAACTTCATCTCGGTAAAGGGCCCGGAGCTTCTCTCGAAGTGGGTGGGGGATTCGGAGCGGATGGTGCGCGAGGTGTTCAAGATCGCCCGTCTCTCCAGCCCCTGCATCATCTTCTTCGACGAGATCGAGTCGATCGCCGGTAAGCGAGGCGGCAGCGACTCCGGCGTCACGGAGCGCGTGATCAGCCAGCTGCTGACGGAGATGGACGGCATCGAGGAGCTGCGCGGCGTCGTCGTGCTCGCGGCGACGAACCGGCCGGAGATGCTCGATTCGGCGCTGCTGCGCGCGGGACGCTTCGAGGTGCGACTCGACCTGCCGGCACCGAACCGCGACGGCCGCAAGGCGATCTTCGCGATCCACACAGCCCAGAAGCCGCTCGCCGGCGACGTCAACCTCGACAAGCTGGCGGGCGAGACTGACGGCTTCGTCGGCGCCGACATCGACGCGGTCTGCCGCCGCGCCTCGCTCGAAGCGATCCGTGAGTTCGTCGACGCGCAGGGCGACGGCGGTGACGTCTCGGGCATGCAGGTCAACGCGGCGCACTTCGCGAAGGCGATCGTCGAGGTAGAGAAGCTGCACAGCGTCGACGCGGGCGGTGGGGCGAAGAAGCCGGCAGCGTCTAAGCCGCGACGCAAAGCGGGCGGATCGACGAGCCGTTAGCTCGTCCTACGAGTACCTCAGGACGAGCGGTTCCTCCCGTCATTGCGAGGAACGAAGCAATCTTTGACGGCACGTCGTCTAACAACGGATCGACAGCACGCTGACGCGTCATCGCCGCGACGGGGACGTCCTGCGAGACTCGATACGTCAAAGATTGCTTCGTTCCTCGCAATGGGGATTTGGGCGCGTTGACCCCCTAGCTTCCCGTCGATAGCATTGACTCTGCGTCCTTCAGCCCTTCGACGGGCTCAGGGTGAACGGGAGAGCAGTGTGGCGAAGATCAAGTGCGCGATCGTCGGGTCCGGGAACATTGGCACCGACCTGCTGTTCAAGCTGCGCCACGACCCGTACCTCGAAGTTGCGCTGGTGGTCGGTATCGACCCGGCTTCTGAGGGGCTCGCGATCGCGAAGCGCCACGGCGTTGAGACGACATCAGACGGCATCGAGGGGTTCAAGAAGCTTGGTGGCGACTGCGAGATCGTCTTCGAGGCTACGAGTGCGGCGGTGCACAAGGCGAACGCGCCCCTCTACAGAGAGCTGGGCAAGATCGCGATCGACCTGACGCCGGCGGCGGTCGGGCCGATCGTCGTGCCGTACGTGAACATCGGCGATGTGCTCGACCTGCCGAACGTGAACCTCGGGACATGCGGCGCGCAGGCGACGGCGCCGATCATGCACGCGATCAGCCGCGTCACCGGCGTCCCCTACGGCGAGATCGTCTCGACGGTCGCGAGCAAGAGCGCCGGTCCCGGCACGCGCCAGAACATCGACGAGTTCACGGTGACGACGGCGCGCACGCTGGTCGAGGTTGGTGGGGCCGAGAAGGGCAAGGCGATCATCGTCCTCAACCCGGCGGAGCCGCCGATCATGATGAAGAACACGATCTTCGCCGCCGTCGAGAGCGTCGACCGCGAGGCGCTGCTGGCGTCGATCCAGGAAGCGGTCGAGGGCGTGCAGCAGTACGTTCCGGGCTACCGCCTGCGCACCGACCCGGTCTTCGACGAGAACCGCGTGACGGTATTCGTCGAGGTCGAGGGCGCCGGGGCGTATCTACCGAAGTACGCCGGCAACCTAGATATCGAGACGGCGGCGGCGGTGAAGGTAGGGCAGGAGTTTGCGAAGCGGCTGCTGGCCGCACGGGCAAACGGGCAAACGGGCACACAGGCAGACGGGCAAACGTGACAAACGGGCAAAGGGCCGCGACATCCGACTTCCGCAAGCAGTTGCTTTGGAGGAAGGCTCAGGACTTTGCTGCAGACGTAGCAGAAGTCGTCAGCATTTTGCCTCACGACCGCGCGGCAGACGTCGTCGGCAATCAACTACTGAGGTCAGCCGGCTCTATTGCCGCGAACATAGCCGAGGGCTACGGGCGGTACTCGCAGGCCGCGTATCGCAGCCACTTGTCAATTGCACGAGGTTCGGCCTTCGAGTCAGAATCATGGGTTGATTTGCTGATGCGACGAGGCTATGTAACCTCGGAGCGAGGAGAACAGCTTATCCAGCTTTGCAAGGAATCTCAGAAGCTGCTGACCTTACGGATGAAGTCACTAGCCGATGGAAAGACCTACGCAACCAGAGAAGACGGATCGGAGTATGAGACTGACTAGCTCTTTGCCCGTTTGCTCGTTTGCCAGTTTGCCCGTCTGACGATGGCGAAGAACGTACGCCTGATCGACTCTACGTTGCGGGACGGTTCGCACGCGATGGCGCACCAGTTCACGTCTGAGATGGTGCGCGACATTGTGCGGGCGCTGGATGCGGCGGGCGTGGGGACGATTGAGATCTCGCACGGCGATGGGCTGGGCGGGTCTTCGTTCAACTACGGCTTCTCGAAGGAGCCGGAGATGGACCTGATCAAGGTGGCGGCGGAGAACGTGCACAACTCGCAACTGGCGGTGCTGCTGCTGCCGGGCATCGGCACGCGCGAGGACCTGAAGGCGGTTGCGGAGTACGGCGTGAAGGTGGCGCGGATCGCGACGCACTGCACCGAAGCGGACATCTCGCAGCAGCACATCGGCCTCGCGAAAGAGATGGGCATGGAGGCGATCGGCTTCCTGATGATGGCGCACATGATCTCGCCGGAGGAGCTGCTGAAGCAGGCGCGCCTGATGGAGAGCTACGGCGCCGACTGCGTCTACGTCACCGACTCCGCCGGTGCACTGACACCGGACGGCTTCCGCGCCCGCGTACGAGCGCTGGTCGAGGGCCTCGGCATCCCGGTGGGGGTACACGCGCACAACAACCTCAGCTCCGCGGTGGCGAACAGCCTGGCGGCGGTGCAGGAGGGCGCGACGTACGTCGACGGGTGCTGTGCAGGGCTGGGGGCCGGGGCGGGCAACGCGCCGCTGGAGATCATCGCCGCGGTGTTCAACCGTGAGGGCTACGACATCGGCGGCGTCGACTGGTTCAAGCTGGTCGACGCCACGGACAAGACGGTGCGGCCGATCATGCCGCGGCCGCAGACAATCGACGGCCCGGCGCTGACGCTGGGCTATGCCGGGGTCTACTCGAGCTTCCTGCTGCACGCCGAGCGCGCGGCCAAGCGCTTCGACGTGGACCCGCGCGAGCTGCTGCTGGAGTGTGGCAGGCGCAAGCTGGTGGGCGGGCAGGAAGACACCCTGGTCGAAATCGCGATCGAGCTGAGCAAGAAGAAGCAGGCCGGATATTGAAATTGGGGGGCACCCCCAAACCCCCGCTAAAGGCTGATGTTGAAGTCGGGGGGCGCCCCCGAACCCCCGCTAAAGGGGCGCATGAGACGTGTGTGCTGCTGCGAACGTAGCGAGGTAAGGACGAGGTACGAGACGTGGCACTGACAGCTGAGCAGGTCAAAGAGCTGGCGCACGCGCTGCACCGCGCAGAGCACACGAAGGAGCCGATTGCGCCGCTCACGGAGCAGTACCCGGACATGGACATGGGCGACGCCTACGCCGTGCAGCTGGAGGGCATCCGCGAGCGCATGGAGGCGCACGGCGGGCAGATCGCCGGCTGGAAGGTGGGGCTGACGAGCAAGGCGATGCAGCAGATGCTCAACGTCGACCAGCCGGACTTCGGCCATCTGCTGGACAACATGCGCATGGACGAGGGCACGGACATCGACTGCGCGGAGATGATCTGGCCCCGAGTGGAGCCAGAGGTGGCGTTTCAGCTCAAGGCGGACCTCAAGGGCCCCGGCGTCACTGCCGAGCAGGTCATCGCGGCGACCGAGTATCTGATCCCCTCGCTGGAGGTGATCGACAGCCGGGTCAAGGACTGGAAGATCAAGTTGTGCGACACGATCGCGGATAACGCTTCGTGCGGGCGTTTCGTGCTGGGCAAGCAGCGCACGCCGATAGCAGGCTTCGACATCCGGCTGATCGGCATGAACTACTACGTCAACGGCGAGCTGGTGAACACGGCGACGTCGGCGGCGGTAATCGGCAACCCGGCGCAGGCCGTGGCCTGGCTGGCGAACACGCTGGCACCGTACGGGCACTTTCTGCACGCGGGACAGGTTGTCATGCCGGGGTCGCTGGTGGCGGCGGTGGACGCGAAGCCGGGCGGCCACATCCGCGCCGACTTCGACCACATCGGGTCGGTGCAGCTGAGGCTGCGTTAGGCCTCTTAGAGCGCTGAATTCGTATTCACAGGCCCGGCATACTCCCGCGGGTCGACATGCTCTACCTCTCGCACTTCCTCCAGCGGCAGCAGCGCCGCTTTGGCGTGGTCCTTCACGTCCTCAGCGCTGCGGGCTTCGTACACGCAATACATTTCACCTTTGGCCTGGTCCCAGATTGAGGTGAGCCAGCGCATACCACGGTAGCCGAGGACGCAGGAGTAGGCTCTGAATCCTGCCGCTTGCATGTCCTCCGCGGTGGCTCCCTGAACATTGCGACGAGCCAGGTAATACGGCATGACGATCTTCCTTCCTAATTTCCGGCGTCCAGGTCGGCAGAGTCCAGTGGTTCGAGCACAGATTGCAGGTCTGAGGCGGTGATCCTCAGCGCGCGTTGCCCGGCCAGCCGGCGAGCTCGCAGCCGGCCGCTGCGGATCCAAGCCCGCACCGTTTGGACGTGTACGTTGAGATATGCCGCCGCTTCCTCTGGCGTGTACAGGTCTTCCAACTGCGAAGCAGGAGCTGACAGGTTCTTCGCAAACTGTTCCACTTGTTCGGGACTCACACCCAACTCGCCGAACACCCGCCCGGGTAGCCCCTGGTTGCAGCGCATGAACGCGACCAAGAAATGCAGCTCGTCCAGGCGGCTGCGTCCGCTCCGCTTGAGCTCTGCCATCAGCAGGTTGGAGAAGGGGACAATGTCCGCCGCCATGGGAGTGGCGTTTGGCAGGGGTTGCTGCGCGCGGGGCAGAGTTGCCTCAACGATGTCCTCAATGAGACGCACGTCGATGTTGACGGGACCGAAGCTGAAGAAGCCGAAGCGGGACAACCGGCGCAGGAACACGTAGAAGAACAGATCGAGTGTGATCGCAGAGGCGTTGAGACGGTGCGCCTCTGCGATCACGTCTTCCATGAACTCGCCGTGAAAACCTGAGCCGTCGCCAAGCGTCGTCAGTGTTGGCTGGTCTTCCATGCTCGGTATTATGTGGCGCTGCGTGAAATTATGCAAAACAACGCCATTCTCCCTTATAAGCGTATTGACATGCATTTTTCTCAATGAGTATAAGTACGTATAACATTGTTTTAGATATGAGGAGGCAATCAATGTCCCGTTATGCTATTCAGTCGATGCACACGGCAGACGGGTGTCTGGGTACCCTCGATGACATCCTTGCACTGGGAGCCGACGCCCTGACGCACTACGACTTTGGCTGTGCAGTTGGCGACCACTCCAACCACACCTGCTACACCACAGTCGAGGCGATGGACGCCATGGCAGCGCGCGCCATGCTGCCGGCGAGCGTGCGCGCCCAGGCCCAGATCATTGAAGTCGGCAAGTTCACGCCGGCGCAGATACGCTCATTCCACAGCTAGCACGCGGACCGGACGACGGCCGCAACGGCGGAATGTACTGGCGTGAGTAGCCCACGTAGCATTGATGGTATTTGGACTTGCCGTCTGCCGCAGAAGGCGCATAATCGCCGCACACTTCCCCACCCCCGCCGCAAATCAGTTGAGGAGGCTGAACTATGGTTGCTACCAGCTCGCCGCTGCTTTCCGATGAAGTGCTGGCGCAATTCCGCGAACGCGCGCCTGCTTACGACCGCGAAAACCGGTTCTGCCAGGAAGACTTCGATGAACTGGTGAAGGCCGGGTTCCTGAAAATGCCGATCCCGAAGGAGCTGGGCGGGCTGGGCATGAACCTCAGCGAATGGGGACAGGAGCTGCGACGCCTGGCCCAGTACGCTCCGGCGACCGCCGTGGCGGTGAACATGCACCTGTACTGGATGGGCACGGCCGCCGACGTCTGGCGGTCCGGCGACAAGTCCCTGGAATGGATGCTGCGTGACGGCGCGGCCGGTGAGGTATTCGCGGCCGGACACGCCGAGAGCGGCAACGATCTACCCCTGTTGCTCTCCACGGCGAAAGCTGAACGCGTCGACGGCGGCTACAAGATCAGCGGCCGCAAGATGTTCGGCAGCCTATCGCCGGTGTGGACGCGCTACGGGTTCCACGCGATGGACGCCTCCGACCCGGCGAACCCGAAGGTCGTGCACGGCTTCCTGCCGCGCGAGGCCGTGGGCTACAAGATCGACGCCACGTGGGACGCGCTGGGCATGCGGGCCTCGATGAGCAACGACACGGTCATGGACGGCGCGTTCTGCCCGGACAGCTTCGTGGGCCGCGTCGTGCCCGCCGGTCCTGCGGGCGTCGACATCTTCATCCTCGGCGTGTTCGCCAACGCGCTGATGGGCTTAGCCAACGTGTATTTTGGGGCGGCGCTGCGGGCGCGCGACGTTGCGATCGAAGGGGTGAAGAAGAAGACATCGCTCGGCCTGACGCGGTCGATGGCGTATCACCCGCACATTCAGTACAGCGCCGCCGAGATGGACCTGATGATCGAACCCGTGACGGCGCTGATCGACAAGGTGGCGGCGGACTGGTCGAACGGCGTGGACCACGGGATGACGTGGCCGGCGAAGATCGTCGGCGCCAAGCACACAGCGGTCGAGTCCGCCAAGCGCATCGTCGATATCGCGATGGAGATGTCGGGCGGCTCCGGGTTCTACCGAGCCAACGAGCTGGAGCACCTGTACCGTGACATCCGCGGCGGCGCGTTCCATCCCGCCAACTCGGCGCTGACGCACGAGATCGTGGGCAAGACGGCGCTGGGCATCGGCCTGGACGAGGCGCCGCGCTGGGGATAACAGCGGTCAGCGATTAGCTTCCAGAGCATTCGGCTTCGCCCGCGGCTGGCGTAAACTGGCGGAGCGATGCCGCTGAGCTATCACGCCGGACAGATCGAGGTGCAGACGGAGGCGAACAGCCGTCCGGCGGCAGACATGCTCGCCGTGCGTACGGCGGGACGCAGCGAGCGCATCCTGGGGTTCTATGCCGCCGCCGACCTGGTCGTGATGGCGTCGCAGGACGAGGCGGGGAGGCTGCGCTTCGGTGCCTACTCCGGCACGCCGCCGCTGCTGACGCCGCTGGACGAGAAGACGCTGGGTCTGCCGGCCGAGGGGCCTTCGCTGCCGGACGGCACGCAGGTGGGGGCAATCGCGATCAACCTGGAGCAGGGACGGCGGGCGCGCGCTAACGGGCGCATCGTCCGACGTGATGGCGGGCCGGCGCTCGAGGCGGCGGAGGAGCTGATCAACTGCCGCAAGTACATCGCGCCGTCCGTGGCGCTGGAGGATGGGCTGCACAGCGGCCCCGAGAGCCGGGACGACGTTGGCTTCGAAGACCCGCGGCTCGCCGACGTGATGGGGCGTCTGGAGACCGCGTTCCTGGCGTCGGTCAACCCGTCGGGACAGCCGGACGTGTCGCACAAGGGCGGACCGCCGGGGTTCATCGCTTTCGAGCCGGAGATGCGGCGGCTGAGCTGGCCGGAGCTGATCGGCAACGGGATGTTCAAGAGCGCCGGCAACGTGCGCGCCACGGGCATCGTTTCGCTGCTGGCGCTGGACCTCGCGTCCGGCGATGCGTACGAGTTCAGCGGCCGCGGCGAATACCGGACGGAGCTGCGCTACGAGCAGCCGCGGGAGAGTGCCCTGTGGCCGTCCGAGTTCAACTTCCCGACGCAGGGGGTCATGTCGGTGCGGGTGGAGCAGATCACGCTGCTGCGCGGGCTGATCCTGCCGCGACAGCGCCTCGATTCGAAAGAGAAGATTACGGCGTGCTCACCTACGGAGGCACAAGTACCGAGGTAGCTGTCAGTTGTCAGTTGTCAGCCATCAGCTTTCAGTTATCAGTGATGACGAGGCCTAGGACCTAGACTGACAACTGAATGCTGATGACCGACAACTAGTAGTGGACGTCCGTGCTCTGGCCGCCGGAGACGGCGATCGCCTCGCCGGTCATGCCGATGGCGAGCGGTGAGGCGAGGAACGCCGCGAAGTAGGCGATGTCGCCGGCGGTGGTGGCGTGCTTGAGCAGGGTGCGATCGTCCAGGGCCTGCTTCAGCGCTTCGACGGTGGTGTTTTCGCGCTTCGCCTGCTCTGCCAGGTTGTCGTAGGTGCGCTCCGTCACGGTGAGCCCCGGGTAGATGGCGTTGACGGTGATGTTGTACTTGCCGAGCGCGTTGGCCCAGGCCTTGGTCAGCACGACGACGGCGGCGTTGCGGGCGCCACCGCTGAGGTTGGTGCCGGGAGCGCGGCCGGCCAGACCACTGATGTTAAGAACACGACCCCAGCCAGCCTGCTTCATGTAGGGGATCGCCTCGCGGGCGACGCGCAGGTAGCCGATTGCCTTCTCTTCGAAGTCGTGCAGGATCTCGGCCTCGTCCAGCGTCTCGATATCGCCGGGGGCGCCGCCGACGCGCGCCGCGCTGTTGACGACGATCTCGATACCGCCGAGCGAATCGGCGGACTTTTTCACGAAGGCCTTGATTGAGTCCACGCTCATCGTGTCGAGGGTCACGGGGACGATCTTGCGGCCCGTCTCCTTCGCCAGCTCGTCGGCCGCCTGCTGCAGCGGGCCCTCGCTGCGGGCGCCGAGCGCGACGTCGCAGCCTTCCAACGCCAGCTGTCGCGCTATCGCCCTGCCGATGCCGCGGCTGCCACCCGTGACGATCGCGTGTTTGCCCTGTAGCTGTAGGTCCATGTGCTGAGCCTCCTGGCCTGAGATAACGGCTGGTTGAGGACGGGGCGCCCTAAATATAGTGCAGAGTGCATAGTACAGAGTGCAGGCGGCCGGGTCGCTGGTGCCGGGAGATTCGTGCGCTGAGGGTTCGATGCTCTGCGCTATGCACTCTGCACTGTGCACTATCCAAGGGAGGCTGGATGCGGTACGTGATTTACGGCGCCGGGGGCGTCGGCGGGATCGTCGGGGGCAAGCTGCAGATGGCGGGCGGCGACGTGGTGCTGATCGCGCGCGGGGCGCACCTCGCGGCGCTGCAGAGCGAGGGACTCAAGCTCAAGCACCCGAACCCGGACGCAACCGAGACGCTGAAGATTCGCGCCGTGGGCCATCCGGGCGAAATCGAGTTCAGGCCGGACGACGTCGTGCTGCTGACGATGAAGTCGCAGGACACTGCTGCGGCGCTGGACGAGCTGCGTTACGCCGCGGGCGGCCAGGTCGCAGTCGTCTGCTGTCAGAACGGCGTCGAGAACGAGCGCCTGGCGCTGCGGCGGTTCGCCAACGTCTACGGGATGCTGGTGATCCTGCCGGCCAGCTACCAGGAGCCGGGCGTCGTCGAGACGACGTCGTGGCCGGTGACGGGGCTGCTCGACATCGGGCGCTACCCGGAGGGGACGGACGCGACGGCGGCGGCGATTGCGGCAGACCTGAGCGGGGCCGGTTTCATCTCGTCGGTGGACGCGAGGATCATGCGCGTCAAGTACACCAAGCTGCGCGAGAACATGATCAACGCGATCCACGCCCTGCTGCCGCCGGAGGCCGACGCGGACGACCTGCTGGGGATGCTGCGCGCCGAGACCAACGCCTGCTTCGAGGCGGCGGGCATCGACTGCGCGACGACGGCGGAGATGATGAGCCGCGCGGCGATGAGCAGCAACGTCGGCGGCGTCGGGAGCAGCGGCTGGCAATGGCGGGGCAGCTCGACGTGGCAGGGCATGATGCGCGGCACCGGCAACACGGAGACCGACTACCTCAACGGCGAGGTCGTGTTGCTGGGCAGGCTGCACGGCGTGCCGATGCCGGCCAACGAGGTGCTGACGCTGCTGGTCGACCGGGTGGCGCGGCAGCGGCAGAAGCCGGGCGGTTACAGCGCCGAGGACCTGCGGCAGCTGATCGCGGAGCGTGCGTCCAGCGGCAGGCAGTAGCGCCTGCCGGATGCGAAGCCGCTGCGCTAAGATGCATCCCACTGGTTGGAAGTACTAGGGGAGGACGCAATGCCCGACGCGAAGGTGGAGGTCAAGGGACCGGTCGAGGGCAGATTCGCGGAGATACTGACGCCGGAGGCGCTCGACTTCCTGGCCTCGCTGCAACGTCGCTTCAACGCCACGCGCACGGAGCTGCTGGCGCGCCGTGTCGAACGGCAGGCGCGCTTCGACGCCGGCGAAAACCCCGACTTCCTGGCCGAGACGAAGGCGATCCGTGACGACCCGGCGTGGCGAGTAGCGCCGGTGCCGCCCGACCTGCAGGACCGCCGCGTGGAGATCACGGGGCCGACGGACCGGCGCATGGTGATCAACGCGCTGAACTGCGGCGCGCGGGTCTTCATGGCCGACTTCGAAGACGCGAACACGCCGACGTGGTTCAACATGATCGACGGGCACGTGAACCTGATGGACGCCGTGCGGCGCACGATCCGCTTCGAGCGCGAGGATGGGCGGGTCTACGAGCTGAACCCGCAGGTCGCGACGCTGCTGGTGCGGCCGCGCGGCTGGCACCTGGCCGAGCGCCACGTGGTGGTGGACGGGGAGCCGATGTCGGCGAGCCTGTTCGACTTCGGGCTGTACTGCTTCCACAACGCCAAGGAGCTGCTGGCGCGAGGCAGCGGGCCGTACTACTACCTGGCGAAGCTGGAGAGCCACCTGGAAGCGCGCCTGTGGAACGACGTGTTCACGTTCTCAGAGGAGCAAATCGGGGTGCCGCACGGGTCGATCAAGGCCACGGTGCTGATCGAAACGATCCTGGGCGCGTTCGAGATCGAAGAGATCCTCTACGAGCTGCGCGAGCACTCCGGCGGCTGCAACGCGGGCCGCTGGGACTACATCTTCAGCGT
>DATDOP010000268.1:0-3580 GCA_035293185.1 Dehalococcoidia bacterium
GGCTGGTGACCCGGCGTTGTCGCGTCGGGCGACGAACGTTAGGATCTAAGTGCGCAGCGGGCAGGGCACGCTCTCCCGTTGCTAGGGCGTCTGTGGTGCCAGCCACGGGCGCCCTCTAACTATTCAGTTGTTGCGGTTGTCACGGCTGGTCGCCGCCGGCCGAGGCAAATGACGACCTGTGGCAGATTACGCAGGCCGGAATAACGTTTCTACAAACCGCCGCCAACCGGCCGGGTGTCAGCTACATAACGTTGCGCCTCCCGGCGTAAACGCTGGGTTAACAGGCCCTTGGTTCGCGAGAGAGGCGTGCTTATGCGGCCACGACAATACTGTCGGGGCGACTTCCGAACAATGACGTGAGGTAGTCGTTGAGGGCTTCGCGGGGCAACGGCCTGGAGAAAAGGAAGCCCTGCGCCCGGTTGCAGCCGCACTGCATCACCAGCGCGAGCTCCGTCCCGGTCTCCACCCCCTCCGCGGTGACGTCGACGCCGAGGGCGTGGGCCAGCGCCACGATCGCCTGCACGATCGCCAGGACGCGGGCGTCGGTGGGAGCCTCCCGCACGAACGACTGGTCGATCTTCAGCGTATCGATGGGGAACCTGCGCAGGTAGCTCAGCGACGAGTAGCCGGTGCCGAAATCGTCGATTGCCAGCTTGACTCCCATGTGACGCAGGCCCTTCAGGATCGCCGTCGTCGCGTCGGGGTCTTTCATCAGCGCCGACTCAACGATCTCCAGCTTCAGCCGCTCGGGCGAGAGGCCGGTCGCGCTCAAGGCGCCTGCCACCCCCTGCAGAAAGTTCTGGTCGCCGAACTCCAGCGCCGACACGTTGACGCTCATCGTGCTACCGGCGATCTGCGGGAACTTGTTCCCCATCTCGACAGCCGCGCGACAGGCCTCGAGCAAGGCCCATTTCCCCAGCGGGCGGATCAGGCCTGAGTCCTCGGCGATCGGCACGAAAGTCGACGGCGCCATCAGCCCTTTGCGCGGGTGGTTCCAGCGGATCAACGCCTCGAAGCCCTCGACGCTGCCGGAGTTGAGGTTGATCTCGGGCTGGAAGTACAGGACCAGCTCGTTGCGCTCGATCGCCGTCCGCAGGCTCGTCCCCACCTCCAGCGAATCGAAAGTCTGCGTCTCTTTCTGAGGCGCGAACACCCGGAAGCAGTTGCGGCCCTCGGCCTTGGCCTGGTACAGGGCAACGTCCGCGCGCCGTACCATCTCGTCCGCGGGACAGTAGGGTCCCTCGCTGAGCGCGATGCCGATGCTGGCCGTCATCGCCACTTCGTGCCCTTCGATCGAAAACGGGACCTCGAGAACAGACTGGATCCTCGTGGCGACCGCCATCGCGGCGCCGATGTTCTTCACGCCTTCCAGCAGAAACGTGAATTCGTCGCCTCCCAACCGCGCCGCCATTTCGCCGGCACGCGTCGTCTTCAGAAATCGCCTCGCAGCCTCGACCAGCAGACCATCGCCGGCGGCATGGCCCAAGGTGTCATTCAGGCTCTTGAACTTGTCGAAGTCCAGGAACAGCACACTGACCAGGGTCCCGTTTCGTCTCGATCGGGCCAGGGCGTCGCGCAGCGCATCCATGAAATAGCTGCGGTTGGCCAGGCCCGTCAGCGCATCGCGGAAAGCCAGGTCCTCGGCTTGCGACATGATGTTCTGCTTGGTTGCTTTGGCCAGCCAGATCGCGACCGGGATGCCCACGACTTCGGCAAACACCAGCGCGATCAGCGCAAGCGTACCCAGGCTGCCTGCCAGCATCAGGGACGCGGCGAGAAGCGCCAGCCAGTAGAGGACTGCGACGGACCAGGCGCCGGCAAAGTTGAGGTGGAGTTTCGTGTGCACCTGAATAATTGTCGTCAAAAGTCCACGAATCGAGACGAGGTCGGGCGTCACTCTACCCAACATCGACCTGATCGAGACTCACAAAGGTACACCCGCCGGTTCACCAGCCCTCGACTACAGTCTCAGGCTCATGGGCGTCCGGGGCTGCCGAGACCAGAGAAGATACACTTCACGCATGGCAGTAGACGTTCTCGGCCTCGTCGGCGCCACGCCGATGGTGGAGCTCAAGTCCTGCTCGCCGAAGCCGGGCGTGCGCCTGTTCGCCAAGCTGGAGGGCCAGAACCCGACCGGCTCCGTGAAAGACCGCATCGTCAGCTTCATGCTCAATCGCGCCCGCGCCGACGGCCGGCTGGTACCCCGGCAGGAGATCGTCGAGGCAACGACGGGCAACACCGGCATCGCCCTGGCGATGGCCGGGAGGCGCCTCGGCCACCCGGTTCGGCTTGTCGTCCCGAACACCGCCTTCAGCGACGTGACGCAGGCCCTGAAAGCCTGGGAGCCCAGGATCGAATGGGTTTCCGCCGATCAGGGCATCAAGAGCGCGATCACCGTCGCCATTGATATCGCCCGCCGGGACGGAGCGTTCCTGCTCGACCAGTTTGGCTCTCCCGACAACCCGCGCTGCCACTACGAGACCACCGCGGTCGAGATCCTCGACCAGCTGCCTGAGGTCGACGTCTTCGTTTGCGGCCTCGGCACCAGCGGCACGGCCATGGGCGTCGGCCGGCGACTCAAGGAGCACAACCCGCGGCTGCAACTCGTGGTCGCCGAACCGCATCCCGGACAGAACCTCCAGGGCATCCGCAGCCTGGATGACGGCTACGTCCCGCCCATCCTCGACCTCTCCCTTCTCGACGCGAAGATCCTCGTCAGGAGCGCCGACGCCTTTCGCGCCGTCCGCGAGCTGCTGCGCCGGGACGGCGTCCTCGGCGGCCTCTCGTCCGGCGCGGTGCTGCACGCCGCTCTGAAGTGGGCCCAGCGTGTCGAAACAGCGAACATCGTCCTGCTGTTCGCCGATTCCGGTTGGAAGTACCTCAACTCGCCGGCGTTCACGCTGGACGCCTCTCTCGAAGACGCGGACGAGTCCTTCGACGAGGTCCTCTGGTGGTGACCCAGCGCCCGCATCAGCACCCTGGGCATCCCAGGCGTTGGCCTTCACTCCCAGATCAAAGCTACGCCTACGGTGGCAGAAGGTGCGGTCGCGCCGGCAGGCCGCTCGCCTTGACGGCTTCGCCGATCACCAGCGGCGTCAGCGAGAGCGCCACCACCGCCGGCCATTGCGTTCGCGAAAGCGGTGCGGCGTCGAAAGTGTCGCGTAGAGCGGGCACGTAGAAGACGGACACCAGCGCGATCACGGACGCAACCAGCGCACCGATCAACCAGGAGTTGCGCCGCAAAGACAACACACTCTCTGTTTCACTGCGAAACACCGGCTGACGCGGAGCGCGTCCGCTCGCGTAGGTCGAATACTCGCTACAGGCTAGGAGGCGCCTTGTCGCTACCAGGCCCTTTCGTAGAGCCCGGCCCGATTGCGCCTGAGAAGCCGATCTACCAACCCCTGCCCGGACCTACGGATCGCTTCGCCCTTACCATCCTCACCATCATCTTCGGGGTCCGGCGCACACAGGCTCTCGACGATTTCCAAGTACTCTTTGTCGTATTCCGCGTCCTCGCCGCCAACTTCCACTGCCGCTTCGTCGAGTCCAGCGGGCCTCTCGCGAACTACCCCGATTT
>DATDOP010000269.1:0-15031 GCA_035293185.1 Dehalococcoidia bacterium
GTCAGGCCCTTCTTGATCCCCGCGAACGTCCCGTAGGCCTTCGCGACCGGCGCAACCGCCGTCCGGCCGACAAACTCCGTGGTGCCGCGCACGGTGTCTGCTGCTTCCTTGACGGAGGTGAGCGCGGGGACCACGGAGTCATCCAGGAGGCTGGTTACTTTCTTGATTGCGCCGAAAATCGCGACCCCGACGGCCGTCGTAATGACCAGGCCGGCAAAGAAAAACGTCGCGCCAACGATCCCGTAGATGATCACGACGATGTCGCGGGACTCGCCCAGCGAAGGACTCCAGATGGCGTAGACGGCGCCCGCAATGATGAACGGCAGGGCCAGGACGACAATCCCGAGGAGGACGAGAAGCGCTTTCAGAGCAGGGGACTCCTTAGCCGATTTCAGCCTTTAGAGAGGCTCTGGCAGTATAACAGCCGTCCAATCCACGGCGACTCCGCGGGCATCGAAGACGTGAGCGGCCACGCCTCCCTAGACGGCGCGGGCAATGGTCGCCCCGCCGATGACACGGTCGCCGTCGTAGAGCACCGCGGCCTGGCCCGGCGTCACGGCGCGCAGCGGACGCTCGAACTCGACCTCCAGCCCGCCCTCCTCGACCCGGACGCGGGCGGGCGCCGGCGCGCTCTTGTAGCGCACCTTGACCAGCGCCTCGAACTCGCCGGCGGGGGGGCCGCCGTTGGTCCACGATGGCGCCTCCGTCCACAGACGGTGCGCCAGCAGGTCCTCTTCGCCGCCAATCGTGATCAGGTTCAGCTCGGGGTCGATCTCCGTGACGAAGCGCTTGCCGCCAAACGCGCCGATGCCCTTGCGCTGGCCGATCGTGTAGCCCGCAACCCCGTCGTGGCGGCCGACGACGGCACCGGCGCGGTCGACGATGTCGCCCTCACGCTGCGGCAGGCGCTCGGCCAGGAAGGCGCGGTAGTCGTTGCCGGGGACGAAGCAGATCTCGGCGCTGTCCGGCTTGTCGTGCAGCGGCAGGCCCATCTCCAGCGCCAGCCGGCGGATCTCGGTCTTGGGATAGTGGCCAACGGGGAACAGCAAGCGCGCCAACTCGGCCTGCTTCAGCGTGTACAGGACGTACGACTGGTCCTTGGAGTCGTCCACCGCTGTGTGCAACTCGGAGCCCGCGTCGCTGCGGAACACGCGCGCATAGTGCCCCGTCGAAAGGTAATCGGCATCCAGCGCGATGGCGCGGTCGAGCAGGGCGCGAAACTTGACGTGCTCGTTGCAGGCCAGGCAGGGGTTGGGCGTCCGGCCGCGCTCGTATTCGCCAACGAAGTAGTCGACTACCTTGCGGCCGAACTCGTCTTCGAGATTGAGGACGTAGTGCGGGATGCCCAGCACCTCCGCGGCGGCGCGCGCGTCATCGATGTCCTCGACGCCGCAGCAGCGCTTCTGGTGCAGGCGCCCTTCGGCGTCGTCGCGCGACCAGAGACGCATCGTGATGCCCACGACGTCATAGCCCTCGCGCACGAGGAGGCCCGCCGCGACCGCTGAGTCCACACCGCCGCTCATGGCGACGATGACGCGCTGCTTCATACGCCTAGAGTAACAAGTAACCGGTAACAAGTAACAAGCAACGACGACTAACAAGTAACGACGACGGGGAGGGGAGTGACACTCTCCCCCGGGTTGTGATAATGGCCGCGTTGAGGCTTGGAATGCGAATCATTGCGCTAGCAGTGGTGCTGATCTTCGCGGTCGTGGCGGGCAAGCCGCTGCTGGATGGCGGTGATGCCGTACGGGACTTAGCTCGCGAGCCACCCCATATCTCGCAAGCCGGCCAGACGGACGTGACGGGCGGCTGCCCATCGCAGGAGTTGCCCGCACACGGGGCACCGATTCAGGGCAGCGTCGGACTCCGGGCCGGGGGGCACGAGGCCTGCGGCAATATCGGCATGCTGGCGCCGCGGGTGTTCACGCTCACGGACGGAGCGACCGGGCTGCCGCTCCAGGGACCGCCAGGACTCAACGCCGGAGCCGGAGGGCTCGAGTTCTCTATCTCCCCGGACAACCACCTGCTGGTTGTGCCAACCGACTCCAAACTGGACGTCATCGACCTGCAAAGCTGGTCGCAGGTGTTCGCGGTCGACTTCCCGGAGGGAGTGCCGCTCGCCCCGAAGGCGTGGTCAGCGGAGGGTGCGAAGCTCTACTTGCGGCTGGGCTGGGCGAGCCGCATGCGCACGGGACCTTCGGTCTACAACGACCGGCGCATCTGGGAGCTGGACGTGACCTCCGGCACGCTGACGCGGCTGCCGGACCTCCCGTTCGATAGCCTGCTACACCTGGCAGTTAGCGACGACGGGCGGCGCCTCTACTCCCTCGCCTTTGACCGCGCAGACACGCCCTGGACTGCCGGGATCGGGAACGGGTCGGCCAGCGGGCACGGCTGGGTTGTCAAGGGCGAGCCTTTCTTATCGGTCGTCGAGATCGGCTCCGGGCGGGAGCTGGATCGCATCCCGTTACCCGGCCTGGAGCTTGGCGAGGCTGAGGACGGCGTTACGCGCGAGCCGGCGGCCGTCCTGGATGGCGCGGCAGGACGGTACTACATCGTGCACGCGGACTCAGACGCCGTCACAGTGGTGGACCTGGTGACCAGGGATGTCGTCACAGCGTTAGCGGCGGCGCGTCCTCGCGACAGCCTGCCAAGACGTTTGCTGGGAAGCTTGCGGTCGCTGCTCGTCACGACGGCGGAGGCGAAGGGCAGCGGCTTCCAGGGCCGGCAGGCAGCCCTTAGCGGCGACGGAAGCCTGCTGTTCGTCACGGGAATGGAGCAGGTCTCCGCCGACGTCGACGACGCAAACGATGAGACCTCAGGAGCGACGCCGGCAGGGCTGCGAGTGATCGACACCCGGACGCTTAAGGTCCTCCACCGCGAAGACGGCATCAGTGAGTTCGTCCTCAGCGAAGACGGCCGTAACCTGTTCGGCATTGGCCATGCAAGCTACTTCAGAAACGGCTGGGCGCCGCAGGACGGCGCCGGGCTGAAGGTGCTCGACCTGCGCACGCTAACGCTGGCAGCGCAGGTCGAAGCCGGGCGGGCGTACCTGAACATCGCGTTGACGCGGGACGGCCGCTACCTGCACCTGACCTCCGAGGGTCCAGGCCGGGATCGGATGCGCCGTGAGGGTCTCGGCACCTGCGGCGAGCCCTGCATCGAGTTGCTCGTGGACGTAGTCGAGGTCGAAAGTCTCAAACTCGTGGCGCGCCACGAATCGAGCGTTTCCATGGAGCCGATTTCCAGGTGGAACACTCCTTAATCCCTTCTGTCTTGTTACTATGGTGCCAGTGACAGCAAACCAAATCGAATCTTCCGAGCTCGCGCGACGCATCGTCGACCTACTCTCAGACCGCCAGGCGGAGGACATCGTCCTCCTCGACATCCACGAGATCGCCTACTTCACTGACTTCTTCGTGATCGCGACAGCGCAAAACCAGCGCCACGTCGCCGCCCTGATCGATACGTTCGATAAGGAGCTGGCGACCGAGGGTGTCAAGTCGCTGCATCGCGAGGGTGAGGCGACCTCAGGCTGGGTGCTGGTGGACTTTGGCGGCGTGATTGTGCACATCTTCACACCGGAGGAGCGGGCGTTTTACAACCTCGAGGGGTTGTGGGGCCGCGCCGGCGTTCCGGCGGTCCACTTCCAGTAAACCTCGGCTACTCGAACACCCAGGGGTCCATGTCACGGCGGACGTTGAGCAGTTCGCCCGGCTCGAAGAACAACGCCAGCTCCCGCGCGGCGCTCTCGACTGAATCCGAACCGTGTACCAGGTTACGGCCAATCTCCAGGCCGAAGTCGCCGCGAATCGTGCCCGGCGCCGCTTCGCGGGGGTTGGTCTTGCCCATCGTCGCGCGCACGGCCTCGACGGCGCCGGTGCCCTCGAAGCACGCGGCGATGATCGGGAAGGATGTGATGTAACCAACCAGGCCTTCGTAGAAAGGCTTGCCTTCGTGCTCGCCATAGTGCCGGGCGGCCAGCGCGCGGTCGACCTGCAGCAGCTTCAGCCCGACGATGCGCAGGCCGCGCCGCTCGAGTCGATTCAGGATCTCGGTCGCGAGGCCGCGCTGCATCGCGTCGGGTTTGATCAAGACCAGGGTGCGTTCCATGGAGTAGTCCTCGGCTTTCGGCTGTCAGCGATCAGCTCTAGTCCTCGATTTGGTTTCAGCTCTCAGATTGTCCGGCCTTGGCGGCTAGCGATCCAGTCGCCGCTTAGCGTGGCGATTGCGGGCCGATGGCCGGGGCGCGCAAGTAGAGCGGCACCAGGGTGTCCGCATCGTCGGCTTCGCCGCGGGCGAGGCGTCTGAGGCCGAGTCGCGCGACTGATACGACGCGAGCGGCGGTCATCGGCGCCAGCGAGCACTCGATGATCGCCAGCCCTGCCAGCGTCTCCGCGTCCAGGCGGTCGATATCGCCGGTGACCACGTCGCCCTTGTGCAGGATGCTCAGCAGCTTCGACGTCCCACCGAGTTGCGGCGGCGCCAGCTCCGCCAGATCGCCCTCCGCGTTCTGGTAGACAGCCCAGGCGAGCTCCGCGCGTCCGGCGGCCTGCACCGGCACGACGCGCGCCCCCGACGCCTCCGCGACCGGCAGCGCCTCCGCAGCGAGGCGGCCAATGCCAACGATCGGTGTCCCGAAGCCGTAGGCCAGCGCCTTCGCGGTGCTGATGCCGACGCGCATACCGGCGTAAGACCCGGGTCCGAGACAAACCGCGACAGCGCCGATCTCCCCCTTCGTCCGGCCGGCGTGACCCAGCAGCCAGTCGATTGCCGGCAATAGCTGGACAGAGTGGTTCTGGTGCGCATGCCAGGTCGCCTCGGCCAGCAGCGCACCGCCGTCCATCAGCGCGGCGCCCGCGAAGTCTGAAGCCGTGTCGATCGCCAGGAGAAGGGGCCGTTCAGGCACGCGTCGCCTCCGGCGTGAACTCGTGCAACAGCGCCTCGTAGCGCTCGCCGCGCGCCTCGAAGTTGATCCGCCGGGCCTTGTCGCCGGTGGCCTCGAAGCGCACCAGCAGGTGCTCCGGCGGCATCTCCTGCGCCGCGCGGTCCGGCCATTCGACCACCAGCAGGCCGTCCATCGCGTTTTCCTCCAGCGCCAGCTCGAACACCTCGCGCGGGTCTTCGAGACGGAAGAGGTCGGCGTGGTAGACGTGCAGGCGGCCGTCGTACTCGTTGACCAGCACGAAGGACGAGCTCTTGACCGCCTCCTTGACCTTCAAACCGGCGCCGATGCCCTGGGCGAAGCAGGTCTTGCCGGCGCCCAGCTCGCCCTGCAGCAGCAATACGTCCCCGGCGCGCAACAGGCCCGCGAGGCGGCGGCCGAGGCGCCTTGTCTCGGCGGGGCTCAGGCTCTCGAAGCTCTGAGTCATAGGCTGGTGAAGTGGTCCCATCCGCCGCGCGGCAGCGGGATCTCTCTCCCCGATTCGTCCACGACCGCGACGCGCGGCGTGTCGATCTCGTAGACCTCACCGATCTCCGTCAACGGCGTCTTCGAGGAGTCGAGCAACGCCTCGACTGCAGCACGCGGGCCGATGAGCAGCAGCTCGTAGTCCTCACCGCCGCTGATCGCCAGGCCGAACGCTTCAGAGGGGAACACCTCGCGCAGCGCTTCGCTGGTGGGCACTCGCACCGCATCGACGCGGATGCCGACGCCGCTCGCGGTCGCGACGTGACCCAGGTCCTGCACCAGTCCGTCGCTAACGTCGATGCCGCAGCGCAGGCCGGCCTCCACCGCCTCGTGACCGAGCGCGATGCGCGGTTGCGGGCGCATCTGGGCCTCGCGCAGACGCTGCTCCGCACGCTTACGAAACTTCGATTCGAGCTGCAGCAACCGCACGCCGCCGGCAGAATCACCCAACGTGCCGCTGACGGCCACGACGTCGCCGGGGCGGGCGGCGTCGCGGGTGAGGACGCGCGCCTCGCCAAGGTGGGGTAACTGGGCCCAGCCGCTGAGCGCCACCGTGATCGAGAAGACGGGCGCGCGTACGATGTCGCCGCCACCCAGGGTCACGTTGTAGGCCTTCGCGCACTCGTGCAGGCCGCGGTACAGCTCCACGGCGTCCTCGACCTTGAACTCAGCGGGCAGGCAGAGAGTGACCAGCGCCAGGTGCGGCGTACCGCCCATGGCCGCGATGTCGCTGAGGTTGACCGCGAGCGCCTTCCAGCCAACGTCCACCCACCGGCAGCGCTGGGGCAGGAAGTGCACGCCCGCGACCAGCGTATCGGTGGTCAGGATCACGGAGCCGTCACGGCGGGCGGCCACCACCGCATCGTCGCCGAGACCCACGCGTAGATCGCCGTGCGCCACGCCGCGCTTCGGCGGGTAGGCGATACCAAATTCACGCGTCAGCAGCCCGATCAGGCCGAACTCACCAATCTCAGACACCAGCACGCGTCGATTATGCCATCAGGCGCTAAAACACCTCCTCCGCGGACGTAGCTGCAGGCCTTTCGGCTTGCACGATCGCACTGGTCTAAAGACCTGCAGCTACGTTTTCTTGCCTGGAAACGGAACTGAAACGCGGCAAACGATAAACAGCCTTATATTTGGCGCGTGAGGATCGCGGTTGTAGCCGACGTGCACTCCAACCTCGAGGCGTTCGAGGCGGTGCTGCAGGACGCGCGCGAGAGCGGCGGCTTCGACGTCGTCTGGTCGCTGGGCGACATCGTCGGTTACGGGCCGGACCCGGGAGCCTGCATTCAGCTGCTGCTGGGCCTGCCTCACGTGGCGATAGCCGGCAACCACGACTACGCGGCCACCGGCGCGATCGGTACCGAGGACTTCAACCCACTGGCGGCCGAAGCAGCGCGCTGGACCGCGGCGCAGCTGACGCTGGAGGAGCAGGTCTGGTTGGCGGCCCTCTCGGCGGTGCAGATCGAAGGCGAGTTCACACTGGCGCACGGCAGCCTGATCGACCCGGTGTGGGACTACCTGATGTCGTCCGAAGCCGCCTACGAGCATCTGATGCGCCAGACCACGCCCTACGGCCTCGTGGGGCACAGCCACGTGCCCGGCGTCTTCTTCCAGACGCGCTCCGGCGCCGAGGCCGCCGACCCGATCGACACGCCGCTGGACGACCAGCGCTTCGTCGCCAACCCGGGCAGCGTCGGCCAGCCGCGTGACGGCGACCCACGCGCCGCCTACAGCCTGATCGACACGGAGGCCCGGCGACTCGTCTTCCGTCGCGTGCCGTACGACATCGCGATCACGCAGGCGAAGATGCGCGCCGTGGGCCTGCCGCAGTACCTGCTGGAGCGCCTGAGCCTGGGACGCTAACGGCGTTTAGTCCCGTCGCAGCCCCTTCAGCCCGAACCCGGCGCGGATACGGTTCGCTTCCGTCATCAGGTCGTCGTCGCCGGTGAGGAACGACGAGAGGTTGCCCGTCGTGATGCCCAGGCGCGCCGCCGTCTCGGCCACGCTGCCGTTGAGAGCGACCAGGACATCGAGGATGCTCGCGGCAGCCGGCAGGTAGCGTGCATCGCGGCGTCCGATCGATAGACGCCCGCGCTTGTCGATGCAGGCCCGGACCTCGCCGGGGACGCCTTCTTGCGTCACGGACTGTCGCAGACGCAGCGCCAGCGCCTCGCGCATGCGTTTCAGCCCACGCACGCGGTTCTCCGCCTGAGAGCGGCTCTCCTCCGCGATAACGATCAGGCCGGTGGGGCGGTGCCGCAGACGCACCGCGGACTCGGTCTTGTTGCGCTTCTGGCCACCAGGCCCGGACGCCCGATACGTATCCACGTCGCACTCAGCGAGCAGGGTTGCGTCGTCCGGCAGCCGGTCCACGTACGGAGTGTAGCTCCCTAGATCGGCGTCAGCGGCCCGCCCAGCCAGTAACGACCCGAGACCGTGGCGCCGGCCAGGCCGCCCACCGCGTGCTGCGTCAGCGTATTCACGTCGCGGAAGCAGCGGTCGAGACGGCTGATCGCGTAGAACGACGTCGAGCCGGCGAGACGGAACATCGCGATCGTCACGTCGGCAGCGGCCAGCGACGCGTTGGCGGCGGCGCAGCGCTGCAGAGCGCCTGCGTCGTTGGGGATGTCCTCACCCCGGGCGATGTACTCGTCCACCTGCCGCGACGTCTCCAGCAGGAAGGCGCGCGCCGCGCGCAGGCGCCCCTCGCACTCACCCACCGTCTTGTGCGCCGTCTCGCGGTCGGAGAGGTTGACGCGGCTCATCATGTTCGCCGACTTTGTGCGCGCGATTTCCAGGAACGTGTCGATGGCATCACGGCCGATTCCCAGCGCGACGCCGGCGATGCTGGCGCACCAGGGGATGCTGATCACCACGCGGTACAGCGGGCTGGCGTGGTGCGGCTTCGCGCCGAGCGTGGGGAAGACGCGTTCGGCGGGCACGAAGACGTCCGTCGCCTCGATGTCGTGGCTGCCGGTGCCGCGCATTCCGGTCGTGTACCAGTTGTCGAGGATCGTCACCTCGGAGGGCTGCATGAGGAAGGAGAACAGCGCCACGTTGCCCTGCGGCCCGCGACGGAAGTCGCCGTTCTCCAGGATGCGTCCATTGCCGATCATCCAGTCGGCGTGGTGGCAACCGCTGGCAAACGCCCAGCGCCCGCTGAGCTTGTAACCGCCGGGTACCGGAATCGCCTCGCCGCCGCCGGGCGCCTCCACGGTGCCGCCGCCGGCGATCGTCCCGGCGATGACGGTGCGTCCTCCCTCGAGCATGGACTTCGCGACCTCTGGCGCCAGCAGCGACCAGAGCACGCTGTGGTTCGTCGAGATCATCGAGTTCCAGCTCACGGAGCCATCCAGGCGCCCCAGCTCCTCCATGACCCTGACCACGCCCTCGACCGTCAGCTCCGGGCCGCCCAGGGATGCGGGCGTCCACAGCGAGAACAGGCCGCTTTCACGCATCGCGGCTGCGAGTTCGGGGCCCATGTGGCGTTCGTCCTCGGCGACGTCGCGGTACTTCTCGACCAGAGGGCTCAGCGAGCGTGCACGCTCCAGCCACTCGTCGACTTCGGTTGCAGCAGTCTTGTTCACGCGGCGCCTCCTGGGAGTTCAGGGCGGGCCTGCCAGTAATACCGGTATTTCGATAGCCCGTCAATCATTTTAGGTGCACATGCATTTGGACAGGACCGGCTGGTCAGGGCGTCCAGGGATAGAACTCGAGCGTCACCATCTCCCCGTTCCTTTCCCGGGCGGGCAGGGTCAACGGCTTCAGCCCCGCGTCGCTCCAGCCAAAACTGTCGGCCCAGAGCTCGCCACGCAAGCCTCTGTGCAGCGAGACCGAAACTGTCATGCGCTGTCCCGGGATACCAACCTGGTCGAAACGGCTCTGGACCTCTCCGGGAATGAACGTGAAGTAGACGCGGAGCAAGTCCCGGCTGCAACTACCGGATGGTTCAGTGTCCTGCCGGGCGCACGCTACCGACGCGACGCGTAAGTCTCCGGGGCCGTACGCATCGCTACCTGAGGCAGCAACGATGGCCTGGAACCAACGCTCGAGGTCGTCGCGGAACTCGGACTCGGTGACAAGCGTGCATTCGCCGCTACACACCCAGTAGCCAAAGCGAGTTTCGTTGACGGCAGCGCCCCGGCAAAGCTCCTGCGAAGGCCCACCGACACCGCCGGCGAAACGGCAGATGTCGGGCACCGGCTCCGACATCGCAATGAAGGCGTCGATGTTCCCGGCACGCAAGACAGGCAGCAGACGGTTCGCAAAGTCACAGATCGAGGCGTCGACCGGGCAGGGGGCGCCTGACGGCGGTCCCGGCTCCAGCGGCTCCCGTGCCGGCGGCGGCGCCGGTGTTGGTTCTGGAAGCAGGCCAGTGACCTCGCCCGGCGGCGGCTGGATTGGAGGCGGTGTCGAGGAGGGACGATTGTCCCCGTCTCGGCTGCAACCGAGGATCGTGGCAACGACGACGGCGCCCAGGGGGAAGACAATGCGTGCGAAATAAGGAGAAGACATACAGCTCCCCCAAAGGCTAGCACCGGCCTGCAACGGCGGCGCGCGGGAGCCCATCTCACACCTGATGACGACGGTGCCGCCACAGTTGTTCCCGCGTCGCCCTGGTTTGACGGCTTTTGAAAACGCGGCGTAGACTTGAAGGTAATCGAATAGAGCACGGGAGCTTGGGTGAGCCAGGCTGAGAGGGTGGCCGAACGCCACCGACCGTCGGAACCTGAATCGGGTAATGCCGGCGCAGGAAGCTGAGGGTAGGAAGAGGCGCTCACCAGCCGAGGGAGCGCCTCTCTTCATTCCGTAACCACCGTTAGCCGACGTGTCGAATGGGAGTTCATTCGCAGCGCAGTCAAGCTGCCGGCGGGCAGTGCGGGGCAAAGAGGCAAACGGGCAAAGGGCACACATGAGGGGACGGCGTTGAGGGCACTGGTTGCACTGACGATCGCGGGGTCGGACTCCGGTGGTGGCGCCGGCATCCAGGCCGACCTCAAGACGTTCTCGGCGCTGGGCGTCTACGGCGCCTCGGCGATCACCGCGGTCACGGCCCAGGACACACAGCACGTCTACGGTATCGTCGAGCTGGAGCCTGCCTTCGTCGCACAGCAGATCGACGCCGTCGCCGGCGACCTCGGTGTCGACGTGGCCAAGACGGGCATGCTCTCCAGCGCCGCAATCATCGAAGCCGTTGCAGACCGGCTGCGCCACTGGAACGTCCCGCTGGTCGTCGTCGACCCCGTCATGGTGGCCAAGGGCGGCGATCGCCTCTTGCGCGAGGACGCCGTAACGGCGCTGCGCACGCAGCTACTACCGCTGGCGACGGTCGTGACGCCGAACCTGCCGGAGGCTCAAGTGCTGGTCGGGCATTCGCCGAGCAGCTGGGACGATATCCGCGGCGCGGCGGAGCAGATCGCGGGCTACGGCGCGAAGAACGTCGTGATCAAGGGCGGTCACGGCGAGGGCGACGTGGTCACGGACCTGCTGTTCGATGGCAAGGACTTTCGCGAGTTCTCCGCCAAGCGCGTCCCCACCACGAGCACGCACGGCACCGGCTGCACCTTCGCCTCGGCCCTGGCGGCGACGCTGGTCAAAGGCGAAACGATGCCGCTCTCGGTGGCCGCGGCGAAGGCGTACGTTACCAAAGCGCTGCAGAACGCCTACCCGTTGGGCCACGGCCACGGCCCGGTACACCACTTCTACCGCTACTGGCGCCCGGCCGCCGGCTGAATGCGACGAACGATGCAACTTCAGGCTGGCGGCTCGCCAAAGCGGAACGGTTTCTCAGGGCAGCAGATCGCGCATTGGCGGGGGAGGACTGGGAAACAACTGTCTCGCGTGCCTATTACGCCGCTTATCACTCCGTCATCGTCTTGGTGGAATCAAGGGGCGGGATTAGGCGCAGACGCTGGGACCACACGCAGCTTCGCGGTGCCTTCCGCAATCAGTTCGGTGCAAGAGGATATCTCTTCACTGCACGAGACGCCGCGAACTTCGATAAGCTCTATGAAGGAAGACTCGCCGCCGACTACGCTCGGGGACCGGTGCGGCGCCCAGACGCGTCGGCATCACTCAGTACGGCACGCGACCTATGCACGAGAATAAGAAGGATGCTCGAACCATGAGCAAGCGAGAACGGGCAATCCTGCAGGCAGCCGAAGAGTACGCGCAGGAGATCAAAAAGAGATTCCCGGGAGCCACGACTGAGGTCCTCCTCGAGTCCTTCGACGGTTTGGACGCGTGGATTCGTGTCGAACTCCCTCCACCTCTCCACAAACATCACTCCGGAGTGATGGACCTTACCGCGGAGCTAAACGCGCTCTACGACGATAGGCAGATTCACCTGATCGCCACGGTTGAAGAGGTAGAGGAGGTGGCAGCTCATGGCTGACGCACTGGTAATCGCGGGTAAGAGCTTCAGCTCGCGGCTGATGGTGGGCACCGGCAAGTACGCCTCGCCGGAGGACTGCGTCGCGGCGCTCGACGCCTCGGGCGCGGAGATCGTGACGGTCGCAATCCGCCGCCTCGACCTCGACAACCCCAACGCGAAGACGGAGCTGGACTACATCGACTGGCAGCGCTACACCATCCTGCCCAACACAGCAGGCAGCACCAGCGCCGAGGAGGCAGTGTTCACCGCGAAGCTGGCGCGAGAGCTCACCGGCTCGAACTGGGTCAAGCTCGAGGTCATCCCGGACCCGCGCTACCTCCTGCCGGACCCGATCGGCACGCTCCAGGCGGCGGAGACGCTGGTCAAGGACGGCTTCGTGGTCCTGCCCTACATCCACGCCGACCCGATGCTCGCCAAGCGGCTGGAAGAGGCCGGGTGCGCCACCGTAATGCCGCTCGGCTCGCCCATCGGATCGGGGAGGGGTATCTTTACTGCGGAAGAGATCCAGATCATCATCGAAAACGCCGGCGTGCCGGTGGTCGTCGATGCCGGTCTGGGGGCGCCCTCGGAGGCGTCTCAGGCGCTGGAGATGGGTGCCGACGCGGCGCTGGTGAACACGGCAATCGCGAAGGCGAAAGACCCGGCGCTGATGGGCGAGGCGTTCCGCTTAGGCGTCGAAGCGGGGCGCAAGGCTTACCTGGCGGGCCGCATCGAGAAGAAGGCGTACGCCAGCGCCAGCAGCCCGCTGCAAGGCGTGCCGAGCGCCCGTTAGCATCGTGCCGAAGGCGCCTTTGGCACGGCGCCGCAACGAAACCAGGCACTCGACGAGACGCTTCGGCGAGGGTTCCGGGGGCGTCCCCGGCTTAAGAGGAGATCACCAATGGCGCTGCCAGTCCGCATCGGAAGGTTGAGACTACCGGTCCTCTGCTACGTCGTTAGCAAGTCGACCGTGAAAGGCGGCGACCTGACGAAGGCCGTGACCGAGGCGATCGCCGGCGGCGTGACGATGATTCAGCTGCGCGAGCCGGGCATGGCCGCGGGCGAGCTACTGGAGACGGCACAAAGCCTCAAACCGATTACGCGCGGCAAAGCCCTGCTGATCGTCAACGACCGCGTCGACGTGGCGCTGGCAGTCGATGCCGACGGTGTGCAGCTGCCGGACGCGGGCCTGCCTTCACGCGCCGCCCGAGGGCAGGTGGGCAAGTACGCGCTGGTCGGGCGCAGCGTCCACGACGCCGAGGCCGCCTCCCATGCCACCCGCGACGGCGCCGACTTCGTGCTGGCCGGGACGATCTACAAGACCGCGTCGAAACCCGACGCGAAGCCCGCGGGGCTGGCGCTGATCAAAGAGATCACCAAAGACACGACGCTGCCGGTAATCGTCATCGGAGGCATCACGGCGGAGCGCGTCAGCGACGTGGTCAAGGCGGGCGCCGCCGGAGTCGCCGTGATCTCGGCGATATCGGGCGCGGCGGATGGCAAGGCCGCCGCCGAGGCACTGGCGCAGGCCCTCAAGGACGCCTGGGCCGCCCGCCCGGACGAGGTGGCCGCCAGCGCGTGACCGCGCAAACGATCTCCCTGACGCTCAACGGCAAGCCGCGCAATCTGCCCGGCGAAACCCCCCTGCTCGACCTGCTCGCAGAGCTCGGCGTCGATCGGCGCCTAATCGCGGTGGCGCACAACGGCGACGTCGTGCCGCGTGACACTTACGAGCGCGTCGTCCTGCGTGACGGCGACAGCATCGAGGTGGTGCGCATGGTCGGCGGGGGTTGACGGTGGAGGGAACAGGGGGAACCAATGGAATATGGGGAACATTACGAGTTGCCTTGATCGCTCCGCGATCTGTTCCTTTTTGTTCCGCTTGTTCCCCGTATTCCCTGGCCCCCCGAGGCCACCATGCCTGACGTCGTAATCGCCGGCGGCGGCATCATCGGCCTCTCGACCGCTTACTACCTGGCGAGCGCAGGCGTCGACGTCACCGTGCTCGAGCGCGCTGAGGTATCGAGCGAGGCCTCGGGCGCGGCCGCGGGCATGCTCGCGGCGCTCTCGGACGAAGGCGAACGGCCGCCGCTGTTCGCGAAGCTCTGCGACGAAAGCCTCTCGCTCTTCGACACGCTGCTGCCGGTGCTGGCCGAGACCGGCATCGACGTCTATCACCGGCGCACCGACATCCTGCACGTCGCCGTGACGCAGCGAGAGGCGGAGGAAACGGAAGCCCTGTACCAGCGGCGCCGCACCACCACGCCGGTGCGCTGGCTGGAAGCGGCCGAGGTCCTGCGCCTGGAGCCCAATGTCAGCCCGAGGACGGTCGCGGCTATGCTCACGCCCGGCGCCCAGTACGCCGATCCCCGTCGCCTGACCCAGGCGATCGGCGAGGCGGCGAAGCGCGCGGGCGCCACGATTCACGAACACGAACCGGTAGAGCGCTTCCTGCGTCGCGGCGACCGCATCGCGGGTCTGCGCACGCCGCGCGGCGTTTACTCCGCTGAGACCGTGTTGCTGGCGGGCGGGCCGTGGACCATGTCGCTGGCGAAGCGCCTGGGCGCCAACATCCCCGTGCGTCCGGTGCGCGGCCAGATGCTGTCGCTGGACGGGCCGCCGGGCGGTCTCAGCCACATGATCTGGGGCTCGCGTGCCTACCTGATACCCCGCGAGGACGGGCAGACCTACGTCGGCGCCACGGTCGAAGACGTGGGCTACCGCAAACACACGACCGAGGCCGGGCTGCATGAGTTGCGCTCCGGCGCGGCCGCCGTGGTGCCCGCGCTGGCGAACGCTAGCGAGCGCCGATCCTGGGCCGGCCTGCGCCCCGGCACGCCGGACGACATGCCGATCATGGGCCGACTGCCGGGCTGGTCCAACGCCTGGGTCAGCACCGGGCACTTCCGCAACGGCATCCTGCTGGCGCCGATCTCCGGGCAGTTGATGGCGCAGAGCATCATCGCCGGCCAACCGGACGCCTTGCTCACAGAGCTTTCCCCCACCCGCTTCGAATAGGCGGCGACGCGCGACACCTGTCGTCCTGAGGCGCGCCAGCAGCCGAAGGACCTGAGCAGCCCATCCTCCGCTGTCGTTCTGTCTAGCGGAAACGGATCGTCCAGAAGACGTGCCGTCCGAAACTTGGCGCTGCTTTTCGTGACCAGTGTGGCGCTCAGGTTCTTCGGCTGGACGCCTCAGAACGACAACGGTGCCGTAGGTGCCCGGCATGCCTGGCACCT
>DATDOP010000270.1:0-17158 GCA_035293185.1 Dehalococcoidia bacterium
CTCGTAGTGCTAACCTTAAACCTGATTCTGATCCGGCGATTCGCCGTGTCGGCATCGGCGCCGGGGGCGATTAGCTCAGTTGGCTAGAGCGTCTGTTTTACACACAGAAGGTCACAGGTTCGAGCCCTGTATCGCCCACCACTCCTTAGATTCGATCTCAATCCAGAAGCGTCTTCGCTGCTGCTAGAGGCGCCTGGTTGAAGCCAACCTGGACGCCAACGCGGGCTCTCAGACCAGAGTGACCCTTCGACCGTCGCGAGAGCCTGGCGCCGGTCTCGACGCTACGTGGATACGGTTACCAGGCCTGTGGTGGCGGAGGATTCACCAGGTCGAGGAGGACGCCCGCGACTGTCGCCGGCAGCTCCGTGAAAAGGCCGTGGAACGCCGGCAGTTCAACATAGCGCCAGGCTGGGTCATCGCGCGTGCGCTCCGCTGCCTCCCAGAACATTCCCACCCGCGGGCCACGCGGCGTGCCCGGCATCATGCCCAGGCCGGCCTTCACGTAGGTGCGTGTAAACGATCGCTGCTCCAGCGGCATAGACAGCGTCAGCGCCTCTCGAAAAGTCTCCACCGGTTGGCCGCGAGGCACGCGTCCTTGCGGCCTGGGAGTACCCGGCGGCATCGTTGGCAAGATGCGGAAGCCGTCTTCCTGGATCTCGAAAGGAATGCCGCCACGGCCGCCGCGCGTCCCGTCCATGTCGACGAGCGCCTGGCCGTCATGTGGTAGAAAGGCGTCCAGGTACACAAGGTGGGCGATGCGTTCCGGGATGCGGTCGGCGACGCCCGTGATCACCATGCCGCCATAGCTGTGCCCGACCAGAGCAATATCGGTCAGGTTCTCGTACTCCACGAGTTCGATGATGTCCTGGATATGGCCCGACAGGTTCGTCTCCGCCCGGCCGAGGTGATACCGCTCCCCGAGGCCGGTCAACGAGGTATAGAAGACTTCGTGACCCCCTTCTCGGAGTAGCGGCGCGAAAGATCGCCAGACGGTGGCACCGCCCCAAGCTCCGTGGACGAGTAGGAAGGTCGCCATCAGGACACCTCTACCTTCGCGGATTCAGCGGAATGCCCATCGCGTCGCAGTAAGCGAGCCTGATCTCTTCCGGTTGCCCAGCGAGGAAGAGGAAGTCACCTTCTGCCGAGACAGTCTGACCTGGCCCGAACGTGACGCCGGGCGGCGTGCCGTCGATGAACTCCGAGCGTCCGATGATCGGCAGCGGCACGCAGCGGTTCAGCTCGGCGTCGCGTACCAGAGCCTTGGGTTCGCCACCGTCCGCAATGACCCTGACGTCGTCAAGCAGCCGGCGACGCATCATGATCACCCCGCGGTCGCTCTCGCCAAGGTGTTCCTGGGTGCGGTCGGAGTAGGTCTCCTGGCCCACCCAGGCGACGAAGTCCTGGTTCATCACGTGGCTGGTAATCCAGCGCCCTGTCGATTCGTCCTTGACCGGTGAGTGCCAGTACGGGATGCGTCCCTGCTTATAGGGCCTGCGCTCGGCGGGCACACCGTTGTAGAACCAGCCGACGCTCAGCGTGGTCTCGTCATCGATCGGTACGCGCCACTCGAAGTGATCGCCGGTGAACAGGCAGTTCGGCCAAAGGCAGGTGCGACCGATTGTCCAGAGTTCATCTTCGCCCGAACCGCCCTCCATGATGCGCCGGTAGACGAAGCCGTACTCGAACTCGTCGAAGCCGATCTTGAGGTGCTTCGGTACCTTGGCTCCCTCACGCGTTCCCTTCAGCGCCAGCGCCCAGTTGGAGTGCAGCCACTCGAAATGCACTGGGTCAATGCTGTTCTCCTGGCCCTGCAGCCAGTTGCACGGCACCTCGGTGAAGACGATCTGGACGAAGCCGTTCTCCCAGGTAAAGGGCTCCCAGTTTGGACATAGCGGCGCCGGCTCCGGTCCCAGGTACGCCCAGAGCAACCCGCCTCGAGCCTCGACACGGTAGGACTTGATACTGACTCGATCCTTGTACTTTGCCTCCGGACGAGCGATCTCCTCATACGGCTGCTCCAGGCAGCGCCCATCGGCGTCGAACAGCCAGCCGTGATAATTGCAGCGTAGACCGCAGTCCTCCGCCATCCCGTAGGTCAGGTCGGCGCGCCGGTGAGGACAATGGCGGTCTAGCAGACCGAACTTGCCCGACGTATCGCGGTACAGCACGAGGTCCTCGCCGAATAGCCGCACGCCCTTTGTGGTGTGGTCCTCCAACTCCGCGACTGCCGCGACGGGCATCCAGTAGCGTCGCAGCAAGTCGCCCATCGGCGTCCCGGCGTCGACCTTTGTGAGAAGCTCGTTTTCCTCTTTGCTGAGCATCGCTGACCTCATACCCGAGATTGTTCGCTGGCCCTGCCTGCTAGGTGCCGACAGGGCCTAACGTAGTAAACGCACCACCAGCCGCCTCAGGCGGAACCACGCCTCCACCAACCCGCCCGGCAGCATCAACACAACGACGATGAACAGAACCCCGAAAAAGATCTGATGCACCTCCACCAGCGAGACAGCCAGCCGTTCGCGCACGATGATGAAGAACGAGCCGCCGACGATCGGCCCTACGACGGTGCCGATCCCGCCGATGAATGTCGCCAGAACCGCGTCGAACGTCCACACGGCGCTGAACGTGAATGCCGGGTAATAGCTGACGTGGTAGAAGGCGAACGTAGCGCCGGCCAGACCCGCGAAGAAGCTGCTAAGTGCGAGCGCGATCAGCTTGTGGATCAGTGGGTTCACGCCGGATGCCTCCGCGGCCACCTCGTCCTCCCGGACGGCGAGGATACCGAGGCTGAGCCGCGTTCGCGGCAGGATCCAGACCGTTGCAGCCGCGAAGAGTGTCAGGCCCAGCGCAAGGTAGTAGCGGGGCTCCAGTTCATACCGGGCGATCGTCGGGCCCGGTAGTGATTCGATGTTCGGCAGCAGGTTCGCGACGGTGATCCTCAGCGCCTCAGCCAGCGCCAGTGTGCCGATCGCGAAATAGACGCCGCGAAGACGAAACGTGACGAGGCCGAAGAAGATCGCGAATACCATGGCCACCAGGCCACCCATGAGGAACGCCAGAAAGAAGGGGACGTCTTCGTCCGTCCAAAGGCCGCGCGTCGTCCAGGCGCCTACGCCGAAGAAGGCTGCGTGGCCCAGGTTGATTTGCCCCGCGTAGCCCGCGAGGATGTTCCAACTCTGCGCCATCGCAATATAGAGGTAGACAAGGAAGAGTAGGTTCAGCGTATCGCGGCGGTCCGTGAACTGCGGCACCAGCAACGCCGCGATGACGAAAAAGCTGATGACCGCCGGCTTCGCCAGTCTGGTCCAGCGCTGGTACGCCACTCTCTCCGCCAAGCCGCTTGCCAGCACTCAGCGCCTCCCAAACAGGCCCTGCGGCCTCACCAGCAACACGAGCACGAACAGCACCAGGCCAACGACTTCCCGGTAAGACGTCCCGAACACGTAAATACTCAGGGCCTCCGCCAGCCCCAGCAGAACCCCGGCAAAGAACGCCCCCATGATGCTGCCCATCCCGGCGAGAACGACTACCACAAGCGCCTTCAACGTCCACGCCAGCCCGATGCTCGGCGCGATCAGGTAGCTGACGCCGACGAGCGCACCAGCTATCCCGGCTAGAGCCGTGCCGATGGCGAACGCAACCGCGTAGGTGCGCTGCACGTTGATGCCCATCAGAGACGCAGCCTCCCAGTCTTCAGACGTCGCCCGGATCGCCTTGCCGGCGAACGTGCGCGTCAGAAACGCGTGCAGCGCGAAGACACAAATCGCCGCGACGATCAGACCCGCGACGCGCGTGTACGGGAAGGCAATGTCTCCAATGGTCGTACCTTCGCCCGCGTAGCTGGTGGTAATTGCGCGCTCGTCCGCCGTCCACAGTTGAATCGCCACGTTTTCCAGCACAAGGGTCAGGCCGAAGCTGATCAGCAGCGAGTTCTTGATCCGCTCTTCTTCGCGCAGACGGGTGACGAAGCGGAACAGGCCAAAATACAGCACTAGCCCGAAGGCGAAAAGCAACGGCCCGGTAATTGCGATCGCCAGGAAGGGGTCGATGCCGTACCAGGTGAAGATCCAGAAGCTCGCGTAGCCGCCGAGCATGATCAGGCTGCCGTGCGCAACGTTGAGCACCTTCTGGACGCCGAAGACCAGCGAAAGCCCAACCGCCGCGATCCCGTAAAGGCCGCCTACGAACAGTCCGAAGACCAGGTTCTGGGCGACGGGTTCCAGGTTCATGGTCCGGCCGCTTCTTCCAGCGGGGTCACCTGTCCCAGGTAGGCCCGTCGCACGTGATCAGCCTCCAGCATCTCTCTGCCCGTGCCCTCACCGCTGACGCGGCCTTCTTCGAGAATGTAGGCGCGGTGCGCGAGTTCCAGCGCCATACGGGCGTTCTGCTCCGCAAGGAGGACTGTCACTCCGTCCGCGTTGATCTGTCGCAGCACATCGAAGATGTCCGCGACGACCAACGGAGCCAGGCCGAGCGAAGGCTCATCGAGGAGGAGGAGCCGTGGCTGCGCCATGAGCGCCCGCCCGATCGCCAGCATCTGTTGCTGTCCGCCGCTTAGCGTGCCGGCAGCCTGGCTGCGACGTTCTGCAAGTACAGGGAATATGGTGTAGACGCGGTCGAAGGTCTCAGCGAGGGCCTTGCGCGCCTTGGGCGCGTAAGCGCCCAGCATCAGATTATCCAAAACGGACATCCCGGCGAACAAACGCCGGCCCTCCGGAATCAGCACTACGCCGCGTTCCACCAGCTGGTGAGCCCGCATCTGATGCACCGATTCACCGTCGAACAGGATGTTGCCGCGGTATGGTGGCTGCAGCCCGGCGATTGCGCGCATCAGCGTCGTCTTGCCGGCGCCGTTTGGCCCAATCAACACCACGATCTCGCCCTGGTGTACCTGCAGCGAGACGCCCCACAGGGCGGTCAGGTCGCCATAGGAGACGTAGATGTCGTTCGCTTCGAGTTCAAGCATGGTGGGCTACGCCGAGGTACGCGTCGATCACCTGCTGGTCGGAGGCCACCATCGCCGGTGTGCCATCGGCGATCTTCTCACCCGCGTTCATCACCACCACCCGGTCGCACAGGGAGAAGACCGCCTGCACGAGGTGTTCTACGATCACAATAGTGATTCCCATTTCGCGGACCCGCCGGATCAGATCAAGATCTGCGAGGACTTCAGACGGGTTCAAACCGGCTAGCAGTTCGTCCAGGAGGAGCAGGCGTGGGCGCGATGCCAGGGCACGTCCCAACTCAAGGCGCTTGCGGCTTACGAGCGTGAGGCTTCTCGCGGGCGCGTCGCGGAGGTGTGAGAGACCGATCAGCTCAAGCAGGGTGAGCGCCTCTGCCTCCGCCTGCTTCTTGCTGGGAGCAGGCTCGCGGCCGTAGGCGCGCGCGACGGCGATGTTCTGCAGGGCCGTGAGGTGGAGGAACGGCCGCACGATCTGAAAGGTGCGTGCAATACCGGACCGGCATACGGCCGACGGCCTTGAGCCTGTAATCCTGCGGCCTTCCAGGATGACGTTGCCGCTATCGGGCTGCTCGAAGCCGGTGACCACGTTGAAAAGCGTGGTCTTTCCCGAGCCGTTCGGTCCGATCAGGCCGAGGATCTCGCCATCCGACACCTCCAGGTCGACACCGCGGATCGCACTTACGCCGCCAAACGACTTGGAAATGCCCTCCAGGCGCAGCAGCTTCGCCGAAGCGGACGCCATCAGCTAGGCGAGGTCGCGCCGCCGACCGGCGTCAAGGTTGCCTCGCGTACTGCGCACGCCGTTCCGTCATCGCTCCTTGAACGGCTTCGCGGGGTACTGAAGCGTGCCGCCGGCTACGTCCTTCGGCCATACCGAAACCAGCTTACTGCCCTGCCATTGGACGCTCACGTTCAGCACATCGCCGCTGCCGTCTTCCTTGAACTTCACCGCGCCGATTAGCGTCGACTTCAAGTCGGTCTTGGCCAGCGCGTCACGGATCGAGGCCCGTGTAAGCTTCTCCGCGCGAGCTATCGCATCGACGAGTACAGTGGCGGCCACGTGCGCCGGCCCGGCGACCGCCCCCGGGGGCGAGCCGTACTTGGTCTGGTGCTTGCTGTTGAACTGCGCGACGCCTTCGTACTTGAGGTCGGGGCTCCAGCCGGGTGCGACGATAACGTAGTCGCCGTCCTTTCCGAAGTTACTCCCCCAGGTCGGCGCGTCCGCGGCCCGCACGATGAATGTGATCTTCGGCGTGTAGTCCAGCTCCTTTAGCTGGCGCTGGAGCAATGCGCCGTCCGGTGGGCTTGGCAGCGAGAGGACAGCATCCGCCGCCGCCGTCTTGGCCTTCAGAATCAACGGCGAGAGGTCGCTTGCTCCCGGGGCGTACTCTTCGTCCACCACCACCTGGTAGCCGCGCGCGGAGGCTTCCTTGCGCCAGTAATCGCGCATCTCCGCGCCCCAGTCCGTCTTCTCCGGGAAGAAGGCCAGCTTCGTTGGTTTCGGGCTCTGCGCGTCCATGAGGTCGAACCAGGACTTCGCGATTCCCGGGGACTTCACGAAAGGCGAGAAAAGGTATTTGTAGCCCTGCTGGTGGATCTTATAGAGGGCGAAGGCAACACCGATGTAGGGAATCTGGTTCTTCTCTGCAATCGGCGCTGCCGCAGCGTGCAGGTCGCTCCCGAATCCACCGAGGTAAGCCACGACGTCTTGCGAGTACAGGGTCTCGAGTCGCTGTACTGTCTGATTCGGGTCAGAGGCGTCGTCCAGAAGCTCAAGCTTGATCGGGATCTTCTTCTTGAACTCCTTAACCTCCACGCCGCCCGTCAGGTTAATGTCATCGACGGCGATCTCGTAGCCGTTCTTGATCTGGGCGCCGCCGGACGCGTAACGGCCCGTCAGCGGCACAACGGCTCCGATCTTGATCTCGGCCGGCGCTTGCGCTGCGGGCTCCTCACCGCCACCGTCACCACCACCGTCGTCATCGTCGCCGCCGCACGCCGCAAGGAACGCTGCGCTTGCCGCTGCCACGCCCATCGCGGTCAGTGCCCGCCGCCGGCTGATTCGTGCTTCCAGTACTTTGTCCCAGTAGTTTTTGCTCATCCCGACCTCCACCGCTCAGAAGCGGCTAAACCTGCCCCCGACAGGGTCTTTGCATTGGAAGTGCGGAGCGCTCATGACCCCAATCACTTCGTTTCCAACCCCATGCACAGCAACACTGCATGTACTATGCTTGATACCAAGAAGGTGCGTGTACGCATGACATTGGACTCTGAGGTACAGTACTCCGCCTTCGTCATGGTTGCAAGCGGTCTTAAGACGTCACTTGACAGCCCTCTGTTGTGCCCGGAATTGGGCCCGCTTAGGCTAGTGAGAAGACGGCAAAGGTGGCAGCATGCCTGAGGACCACGAAGTCTTGGCAGCAGAAGAAGACCTGGCGGACGAGCGACGCATCCGCAATACGGCAGTGCGGTACGCTCGGCACTTCCCGTGGTTGAGCGACGCCCCTATCGAGGCTTACATCAGCCTGCTGCAAACGCTCCGGGTCTACAGCGTTGCAATCGAACGCCACCTGAATGCAATGGGTCAACCGAAACCGATTTCCGGCGCACGGCATACTGTGCTACGGATTCTGTATTTCGCGGATGACAACCGGCTGAATCAGAACCAGATAAGCCGTGAAGTTGGCGTAAGCCGCACCAACATCACCAACCTCATCGATGGCCTCGAGCGTGACGGATTCGTCACAAAGTCCATGAATCCGGCCGACCGCCGCTCGAACCACATTCAGCTAACAGAAGCTGGCCTTGAATTCTGCTCCGCCTTCATTCCTGCGGTGGCGGGCTTTATGGCGTCGATGTTCGCGGACCTGAGCGAGGAAGAGCTTGCCAATTTCAAACGGCTGCTCGCTCGCGTGCGAGGCGGGATGTATCAACGTTTCCTCGTAGGTGTACTTCCGTCCGGGGACGCACAGGGGCCGCTCACCGCTCCCGACCTACCTGACCACATCTAGCTCGTCAACCCGGCGCCACGTGCGCCAGCGTTCCCTCAACCGAACTCCCTTGAGGGAAGTTATAGAGCGGTGGATCCCCTCTTAGACGCTGTTGGACTGGATCCGTACTCGGTCATTCCGTGTCGATCCGGGCTTGCCGATGTCGAGCGGACGTTCCAGGACGGTCTGGCGAGGATTCAGTTCTTTCTCTGTCCCATCGCGTCTTTCTTTGTCCCATCGGGATGAGAGATGCCAACCCTGACGCCAACCGGGGCGGTTGACACCAACCGGCGATGCCATCAGCGGACGGCGGTGGACGGATGGGTCTCGATGATGCTAGCGATCTTGAATACGAAAATGGACGCTACTGGCCATTACTGGCCTGGTTCGACAGGCTTTGGATTTAGGCTCGGCTCGCCTTTACACACAGAAGGTCACAGGTTCGGGCCCTGCATCGCCCACCATTCACCGAGCAATGACCCGAGTAGCTGAAGACCCTCCGTGAGGTGAGCTCCTGGTGCCCAGGGAGGAAGCAGCAGTGTAACCTTCGCGTTGCCATGCCTGCGAGGACTGGGAAACAGTACAAAGACTCCCTGGGTCGGATGAAGC
Source organism: Dehalococcoidia bacterium (assembly GCA_035293185.1). GTDB lineage: Bacteria > Chloroflexota > Dehalococcoidia > DSTF01 > WHTK01 > WHTK01. Next base: position 8,563 of record DATDOP010000270.1, read on the forward strand.
CGGTCGTCTATCTGGAGGGCCGCCGCGTCCACAGTGTGCTCGACGAGCCGGTGTTCCAGGGTGCGATCCAGTCGATTGCCGAGCTGTACGACCTGCAGCACGACGCGCGCTATCGCGATTTCATGCTCTTCGCTTCGCCGGCCACGGGTGAACCGGTGCACGTCTCCTTCCAGATACCTCACTCCAGGCAGGAGCTGGTCAACAAGCGCAAGGCGTTCAAGCTGCGCACCGACCACAACTTTGGTTTCATGGGCCGGACCATGGACTTCATGAACGGGATGGTCACGGGCTGGTACATCGGCCGAGAGCGCTTCGCGCGACGCGGCGAGCGCTTCGGTGACAACGCGGTGCGCTACTACGAGTACGTGCGCGAGAACGACCTCTTCCTCACGCACGTCCTGATCAACCCGCAGATCGACCGTTCCCGGACGTCTTCGGAGCAGGAGGAGCCGTTTCTTCACCTTGGGAAGGTGCGCGAGACGCAGGAAGGCATTGTCGTGCGCGGCGCGAAGATGCTGGGGACCATGGCACCGATAACCGAGGAGCTGGTCTGCTTCCCCTGGGGCGGCGGCATCGCGGAAGGGGACGACGCATACGCGGTCGGCTTCGCCATCCCCAACGATACGCCGGGTCTCAAGTACATCTGCCGTGAGCCCGTCGCGCCGCCGCCACACACGCGGTTCGATCATCCCCTCAGCAGCCGTTTCGAGGAGATGGACTGCATCGCCGTCTTCGATGACGTGCTGGTGCCGTGGGAGCGCGTGGTCATCGACGGCGGGCCGGGCGCGCGGGAGGTCGCCAACGACCCGATGATCAGCGGCGGGCTGACGGCCAGCCAGACTGCCGCGCGCATGCTCAGCCAGATGGAGTTCTTCTGCGGCCTCGCCCTGAAGGTCGCCGACGCCATCGCGATCACCGGCTTCCTGCACATCCAGGAGAAGCTCGGGGAGATGCTGAGCAACCTCGAGATCGCACGTGCGGTTTTCTACGGCGCTGAAGCGATGGCGGTTGAGGGGCCGGATGGCGTCTGGGGCAGTGCCTCCCTGGGGCCACGGGCCTTCCATCTGCAGACGATGCGCATCTACCGCCGCTATGTGGAGATCATCCAGATTCTCGCCGCCGGCGGGTTCTTTTACGCGCCGACGCGGGCCGACTTCGACAACCCCGAGGAGCGCCCGTACATCGACCGCTACGTGCGCGGCCGGCCCGGTATTTCGGCGGAGGAACGCGTGCGTTTGTTCAAGCTCGCCTGGGATGTGACGGGGTCCAGCTTCGCGCAACGCGTCACCCAGTACGTGACCTTCTATTCAGGCGATCCGATTCGACTCACAGCTGCGTTCTACGTTGGCTACGACAAGGAGCCGCTGACGGAGATCGTCGACCGCGCGCTGGGTAAGATCGCCGATCAGGACGTTGCGGTTTCGCCTGATGAGCCCGGCCGTCCGGTGCCACGTCGCAGCGCCGCCGGTGGTGTCGCGGCGCAGTATCCCGAAGCAACTCAGCCTCGTCCCGCTCAGCCGAAGCCGTCCCCCTGAGGAGCGGCGCCGAACCGTTCTGATGCCTTGCCGGCGTATGGCTGCCTCCGGCCGCAACCGGGCGCGTAACAAGGTGTTCACCGTGCGGTAATCCACGCGAAATCTACGGGGCTTATGTTTGGTGGGCTATTCTGGAACCCCGCACATCCGCGCCGGAGGTACCACGGCGTGATCATCGAAGGTTACGACAGCGGCGGCTGGTTCGATGAGATATTCGATGCCGGCGGCAGGCCTCGGCCTGAGGCCCAGCTGCTGCTTGACATCATTCACTCCCAGCCCGAGGGTGAGTTCGAGCGACTGCAGGAGACCGCCAACGCCGCGCTGGTCAACCTGGGCATCACGTTCAACGTCTACAGCGATGGCGCCGGCGTCGAACGCGTCCTGCCGTTCGATATCTTGCCCCGCGTCGTGCGCGACGACGAATGGGACCACATCGAACGCGGGCTGAAGCAACGCATCTACGCGCTGAACCTGTTCCTCCAGGACGTCTACAACGACGCGAAGATCCTGCGCGACGGCGTGGTGCCGGAGGAACTGGTGCTCTCGGCGCCTTCCTATCGCGAGGCCTGTCGCGGGCTAACGCCGCCACAGGGCATCTGGTGCCACATCACCGGTACAGACCTGGTACGTGACCGGGACGGCCGCTTCTACGTACTGGAAGACAACCTGCGCTGCCCATCGGGCGTCTCCTACGTCCTGGAGAATCGGCGCCTGATGAAGCAGACGTTTCCAGACCTGTTCGCCTCCTCACTGGTGCGCTCCGTCGACGATTACCCGAGCAAGCTGCTCGATCTGCTGAGCTTCATCTCGCCGCGGCCGGACCACCTGCGCGCCGCGGTGCTGACGCCGGGTGTGTACAACTCCGCCTACTTCGAGCACTCCTACCTCGCCCAGCAGATGGGCATCGAGCTCGTGGAAGGGCGCGACCTCATCGTCATAGACGACGCGGCGCATATGCGGACCACGCGCGGTCTCGAGCGCGTCGACGTGCTCTACCGCCGAATCGATGACGACTTCCTCGACCCGCTGACGTTCAATCCGGATTCGATGCTGGGCGTGCCGGGGCTGATGCGCGCTTACAAGAGCGGCAACCTCGGACTGGTGAACGCGCCCGGCACCGGCGTAGCGGACGACAAGGTGATCTATGCCTTCGTGCCGCAGATCATCCGCTACTACCTGGGCGAAGAGCCGATCCTGGACAACGTGCCGACTTACCTCTGCTGGCGCGAAGACGACATGGCCTACGTCCTGGAGCACATGTCGGAGCTGGTCGTCAAGCCGGCCAACGAATCCGGCGGCTACGGCTTGCTGGTCGGTCCGCAGGCCACGTCTGAGGAGCTGGATGACTTCAGGGGCCGGGTCAAGCACAACCCGCGCAACTACGTCGCGCAGCCCACGCTCGCCCTGTCGAGGGCGCCGGTTATCGTTGGTGACCATCTCGAGGGCCGTCACGTGGACCTGCGTCCCTACATCCTCTATGGGCGCGACCTCTATGTGCTGCCCGGCGGCCTGACGCGCGTCGCGCTGAAGAAGGGCTCGCTGGTGGTGAACTCGTCGCAGGGCGGCGGCAGCAAGGACACATGGGTGGTGTCGGCGCGAGGTCCCCAGTGTTGAGCCGCGTTGCGGAGGCGATCTACTGGATGGCGCGCTACATCGAGCGCGCGGAGAACACGGCGCGCTACATCGACGTCAGCCTCAACATGACCCTAGATGCGCCGATCGCGTTCTCGGACCAGTGGCAACCCCTGGTTTCGATTACGGGGAACCTGGACGGGTTCCAGGCTCGTTACCGGACCGCAGACCGCGACAACGTCATCCAGTTCCTCGCCCTCGACCGCGAGAACCCGAGCTCGATCGTCTCCTGCCTGAGCAAGGCGCGCGAAAACGCGCGCTCGATCCGCGAAGCGATCTCGTCCGAGACCTGGGAGCAGGTTAACCGCTACTACCTGCTGGTCAGCAGCCCGGCGGCCGCACGCCGAGTGCGCGAGAACCCCGCGAGCTTTTTCGCGGACGTGAAGCTGTACAGTCAGCTGATCGCCGGCGTCTCGGACGCCACCACCTCGCACGACGAAGCCTGGAACTTCATGCGCCTGGGACGTCTGCTGGAGCGCGCCGACAACACGTCGCGGCTCCTGGACGTGAAGTACTACCTGCTTCTGCCCTCGGTCGAGGAGGTCGGCGGCGCCGTAGACGACATGGAGTGGTCGATCCTGCTGCGCTCCGCGACCGCGCTGGTGATGTACCGGCGCAAGTTCGGCCAGATATCGCCTGAGCAGGTCGTGGAGTTCCTGCTGCTCGATACCGAGTTCCCGCGTTCGATCCTGTTCTGTCTCCTGAACGCGGAGGAGTCGCTGCACGCGATTACCGGTACTCCGCCCGGAAGCTACCGCAACGGCGTGGAGCGCCGGCTAGGGCAGCTGCGATCCGAGTTGGCGTATGCGCAAGTCCATGACATCATCTCTCAAGGTCTGCACGAGTACCTTGATGGTTTCCAGCGCCTGCTCAACGGCATAGGTGAGGCGATCAGCGAGACGTTCTTCGGTATGCAGCAGCTAAACGGCGCCATGGCGGGCGCGGGAGGTCCAACGAGTGACGTTCTGTCTGGGGATCAAAGTCAGCGAGGGGCTGGTTGGCATCGCGGATACGCGGGTGATCTCCGGCAATGAGAACATCTCTGCTCGAAAGATCTACGTCTACGAGATCGAAGGGCGCAGCGTCTTCTTGATGGCCTCCGGCCTTCGCTCCGTTCGCGACAAAGCGATGGCCTACTTCGAGGAAGCGCTGACCCATAACGAAGAGCCGATGGATCGGCTCTTCAAGGTGGCTAACGCTTTCTCCCATCAGATCCGCAAGGCGGAGCAAGAAGATCGGAAGGCGCTGGAGGAGAGCGGTCTCAGCTTCAACATCTTCTGCCTGATGGGTGGGCGAATGGAGAAGGACGACGAGCACAAGCTCTACTTGATCTACCCGCAGGCGAACTGGGTCGAGATCGGGCAAGGCACGCCGTATCACATCATCGGCTCGGCGGGTTACGGCAAGCCGGTGCTCGACCGCACGCTGAAGTACGAAGACTCGATGCGCTTCGCGCTCAAGGTCGGCTGCCTGGCATTCGACTCCACGCGGATCAGCGCCGCGGACGTCGATTTCCCGATCGACGTGGTGATCTACTTTGGCGATACAGGGCACCTCTTCCAGCGCCGCTTCGAGAAGGAGGACCTTCTGGAGATTTCTGAAGGGTGGCAGGAGCGTCTACGCACCTCCGTCGCCAACCTGCCCTCCAACTGGCTCGACGCCTTCTTCGCTGAGATCAGCCGGGGCGAGGACTCCTGGCCGGACGCGCTGGCCAGCTTTCGGACGCCAGGCTAACGCCTGCTGTGCTCTGGAACGTCGTTCACACCACGCGGTACGAATACTCGGCCCCGGTCTTTCTGGAGCCGCACGTCCTGCGCCTTACGCCCGCAACCGACGCTTCGCAGCGGCTGGTAACATTTGAGTTGAGCCTCGCGCCCCGGCCGGCCGGCCGCTCTGAGAACATCGACATCGAAGGCAACAGCGTGACACGCGTCTGGTTTGAAGAGCAGACGCAGGCGTTGAGCATCGAAGTGCGGGCAACGGTCGATACGCTGCGGGCGAACCCTTTCGACTACCTCTGGGAGGGACCCACGACGATGCCGGTCCGGTATCCGGACGATGCTCGGGAACTGCTGGCGCCGTACTGCAGCGACCGCATCCTGGGCGACGTCGGCTCGTTAGCAGACAGGGCGGCGGTTGAGGCTGGTGGCGACGCGCAGGCGTTCCCGCTGGTGCTGGCGTCGTTGGTCCACAAGTCCTGCAAACAGGTGCACCGTGAGGAAGGCCATCCGCGGCCGGCGGCAGAGACGCTGAAGCTGGGCGAGGGGTCCTGCCGGGACATGGCGCAGGTCTTCCTGGAGGCCAGCCGATCCAAGGGGTTTGCCGCGCGCTTCGTCAGCGGCTACGTGGCCTACGAGGACGAGGAGCCGGGGGAACTGCACGCCTGGGGGGAGCTTTACCTCCCGGGCGCCGGCTGGCGCGGCTTCGACGCCACGTCGGGCCTGGCTGCCGGCGAGCAGCACATCGTTGTGGCGCGTTCGGCGCAGGCGGCGCTGGCGTCGCCGCTGAGCGGCAGCTTTCGGGGCGCCGCGACGGCCAGGCTGAGCACAGAGGTCGGCATCCAACCGGCCTGAGTTGACACGCCTCCGCCGCGGGGAGATGCTCTGCCCGCGCCCGGCACAAACGCGGCGCGCACCGCCAGAGGAGGGGACACATGGCAACCGACGTACGAGTTCAAGAGCGCTTCCTGGACCTGAGCCACGGCAAGACACGCATCCTGGAGGCGGGGAACGGCTATCCGACGCTGCTGGTGCACGGCGCGGGCTTCATCAGCGGCGCCGACACCTGGCTTCCCGTGATCAAGCCCCTGGCTGAGCACCTCCACGTTTACTCGATGGACGCCCTCAACTACGGCAAGGGCGATGTCTTCAACCAGGAGTTCTCGTTCGCCTACATGGTCGACCACATGCGCGAGGTGCTGGACGCGCTCGACATCGACAAGGCGAACGTCATCGGCCACTCGATGGGCGGCTGGCTGGGCACGCTGTTCGGCTACGAGAGCGCGCACCGTGTCAACAAGCTGGTCCTTGTCGCCGCCGGCGGCACCCAGGCGCGGCCGCTGGCCTCGATGGTCGACTGGCAGCCGCCGTCAGAGGAGACGATTCGCAACGGCGCAGGGCGGACGCTGCCGCCGGATGAGCGGGAGCGCGTGGTTCAGACCTTCCTGGACAAAGCCGCGAAGCCGGAGCACGTTGAGGCGTTTGGCAAGGTCATGAAACACATGACCAACCCGGAGACGCGCATCCGCTACAACACGATGCGCCGCCTCAAGCACATCCCGGTAGCGACGCTGGTGGTCTGGGGCTCAGAGGACAAGACGAACGACATCTCGATGGCGCACGACCTCGCGGACAACATCCCCGGCGCCAAGCTGATCATCTACGACGGCGTCGGGCACGGCGTGCCGCAGGAGGTCCCGGACAAGTTCGTGCAGGACGTCCTCGCCTTCCTGAAGGATTAGCTCAGGCAGAGGGGCAGCCTGAAGTCAAGGTTGGGACGAAGGGTGCCCTTCAGGACCTCGGAGGCTGGGTGCCTTTGTGCAGCCCTTCTAGATAAGGAGATCCGCGACGAGCGGCAAGTGGTCTCCCAGATCCTGGATAACCGTCGAATCGTGGACATACGCCTGCGTCAGGATGGCTTTCGAGGTTAGCGCCCTTGACGCAAACATGTAGTCGTTCTGCCAGGGCCGGCTCGATCTCGAATGCCGTTGGGTCCGGATGTGGCGACAGCTGACGCCGTCGCTGCAGCCGCACCCTTCGAGAGGTCCGGTTGGCCGGAACAGGTCGAGGCAGTCAGCGAACCCGAACGCCGCAATGCGGTTAAGGGTGATGGCTTCCCAGAACCCGTACCGCGCCTGAGATCCCGTCCACTGAGTGGTGATGTTCAGGTCCCCACCCATGATGATTCTCTTCTCGTGACTCGGGTCGTCGAATAGAGGAGCCAGGTCGCTCAGCTGACGATTTACGGTCGCATCGGCGTAGCCGTCGTCGATGAGGCCGTAGAACGAGATCAACGTCAATGGAGCACCAGCCGTATGCAGTCTTGCCACAGCTACGCTCCCCGGAAACGTCCGGCTCAGGACCTGCGGGGCAGAGTTAGCCCGGCCTTGCGCCGTAACGACTTCCTCAACATCGACTGTTAGACCCACTACCGCGCTACCCCACCGGCGGTGGCCACCGATAGCGCGCCAGACCGCCGTGGTGTCGCCCGGAGGCGCAGCCTCCTGCACAAGAGCTACGTCGGCACGGATTTCGTCTCGTAGGATCGCCCACATTGTCTGAAGCTGGGATTCCGTTCTATTCCAGCCGAGGTTCCATACTGCTACACGCATGACGTTCTCCGAAGATACTCGTCACAAGTGTCAAACGTCTTCAGCCAGAAGGCAGCTCTCGATCCCGCCGTGATAACGCTATGAGGGCTCGGCTGAGCTAGCGTCCTCTGGCTTGCGATGGGATGGGCGAAGCTTATTGGCGCGCGAGCTTCTTCGCCAGGCGCGGATATGCCTTGAGGGCATTGCCTTCGAAAATCGTCCCGCGGTCGGCTTCGCTGAGGTTGAGGGCGTCGACGTAGGGCTTGGTGTCGTCGAAGTAGCGACCGGTGCGCGCGTCGACGCCGCGGACAGCCCCGATCATCTCTGAGGCGAAGATCACGTTGTCCGGCCCCATGACCTCGACCAGAGTCTCGACACCCTTCTGGTGGTAGACGCAGGTGTCGAACCAGACGTTGCGCATCAGCTCTTCCGGCGCCGGGCGCCCGGCGTCCTGAGCGATGCCGCGGTAGCGTCCCCAGTGGTAGGGCACCGCGCCGCCGCCGTGCGGGATGATGAACTTCAATGCCGGGAAGTCCTTGAGCAAGTCGGCGAGGATCAGCTGCATGAAGAACGTCGTGTCGCCGTTGATGTAGTGGGCGCCGGTGCCGTGGAAGTTCGGATTGCAAGAGCCGCTGACGTGGATCATCGCGGGCACGTCTAGCTCCACCAGCTTCTCATAGAGCGGGTACCAGTAGCGGTTGGTCATCGGCGGGTCTGTCCAGTAGCCGTCGGACGGGTCCGGATTGAGATTGCAGCCGACGAAGCCCAGCTGGTTAACGCAGCGCTCCAGCTCTTCGATGCACGTCGCGGGATCGACGCCGGGCGACTGCGGTAGCTGGCAGACCGGGATGAAGTTCTCCGGATAGAGCGTGCAGACCCGGTAGATCAGGTCGTTGACGGTGCGGGACCACTGCAGGCTGGTCTCGAACGTGCCGACGTGGTGCTCCATGCCCCCGGCTGTCGGCGAGAACAACGTGACGTCGGTGCCACGGTCGCGCTGCAGCTTGATCTGGCCGGCCTCCAGCGTCTGACGCAGCTGGTCGTCGCTGATCGTCAGCGGTTCGTTGAACGGAGAACCGATGGCGGCGATCTGGCGCTGACGCCACGCCCTCAGCTCGGC
>DATDOP010000271.1:0-2900 GCA_035293185.1 Dehalococcoidia bacterium
TCGTCGTGTTCGTGCCTGACTTCGAGATGCCGACGCAGGAGTCGCGGCGCAAGCTACCGAAGCAGCTCTCTCGCGAGGACACCGTGTTCAACGTCAGCCGCGTTGCGCTGCTGGTGGCTGCGCTGGGCGCCGGACGCTACGACTTGCTGGACGAAGCGACGCAGGACCGCATCCACCAGCCGGTGCGCTCGGAGATCTTCAAGGGCCTGGTCCCGATCATGACGGCGGCGAAGGCAGGCGGCGCGGCCGCGTCTTACCTCTCCGGCGGCGGGTCTACGGTCGCTGCCTTTGTCGAGGGTTCTGGCGACACGGAGCGCGTGGCGCGGCTGATGACCCAGGCGGCGATCGCCGGCGGTTTCAGCGGCCGCAGCATGATCACCAGGCCGACCACGCAGGGTGCGCACCTCGTTTGAGGCTTGTAAACGGCCTGCGGCCAGCCTAGACTCCGGCCATGAATGAGCAGCCTGCGTCCACACCGGCACCTACGCCCGCACAAAACGTCACCGGCAGCCGCATCGTCGCCGGCATCATCGATGTGATCCTGCTTGGCATCGTCTTCATCATCCTGTCAGCGCTGTTTGGCGATTCAGAAAGCAGCAGCGGCGACGACGGCAGCAGTTTTTCCGTTTCGCTCAGCGGCCTGCCGCTTATCCTCTTCATCCTGATCTCCTTCGGCTACTACTTCGTGCTGGAGGCCTACAACCAGGGCCAGACGCTGGGCAAGAAAGTCATGGGCATTCGCGTCGTGGCGATCGAGGGTCCTCTGGCTCCCAGTAAGGTCGTAGTGCGCACTCTCTGTCGCGTCGTGGATGGCTTCCTCTTCTATCTGGTCGCCGTCATCGTCATCGCCACCTCCCAACGCAAGCAGCGCATCGGCGACATGGCCGCGGGAACGATCGTCGTCAAGGCCTGAACGGTCCGCATTCTCCCTAGGGTTCGCGGCACCTTAAGATGAAGGTGTGGCGCTGGTTGTTCAGAAGTACGGTGGCACCTCGGTCGCGAACGCGGAGCGCATCCGCGCCGTAGCCGCTCGCATCCGTCGCCGTCGTGAGGCAGGCGATGACGTGGTCGCCGTGGTCTCCGCGATGGGCGACACGACGGACGACCTCCTGGCGCTGGCGCATCAGATCACGCCGTCACCCAACGAGCGCGAGCTCGACATTCTGCTTTCGACCGGCGAGGCCGTCTCGATGACGCTGATGGCCATGGCGCTGCACGCGCTCGGACTCGAGGCCGTCAGCCTGACCGGCGCACAGGCCGGTCTGCGCACCGATTCCGTGCACCAGCGCGCCCGCATCCTGGCAATCGAGCCGGAGCGCATCCGTAAAGAGATCGCGGCCGGGCGTGTGGTCATCGTCTCCGGCTTCCAGGGCATTACCGAGGAACTGGAAGTCACGACGCTGGGCCGTGGCACGTCAGACCTGACGGCCGTGGCGCTCGCCGCCGTCCTCGAAGCGCGCTGCGAGCGCTACACCGACGTGGACGGTGTGTACACGGCTGACCCGCGCATCGAGCCCAATGCGCGCAAGCTCAAAGAGGTCTCTTACGAGGAGATGCTGGAGCTTGCCAGCCGCGGCGCCAAGGTCATGCAGCCTCGCGCCGTCGAGATCGCCTCGGTCTACAACGTACCGATCTACGTCGCCTCCAGTTTTACGGACGCGGCCGGCACCCTGATCCACGGAGGCGTCAACATGGAGTCCTTCAACCGCGTACGCGGCATCCCCCACGACCTCGACGTCGCCAAGATCACCTTGCGCGGCGTACCGGACCGCCCCGGCATCGCCGCCCACGTCTTCGAGCCGCTGGCGCAGTCGCACATCTCGGTTGACGTCATCGTGCAGAACGCTTCCGCCGAGGGCCTTACCGACATGACGTTCACGGTGAGCAGGGGCGACCTGGGTCGCGCGATGGCAGTCGTTGACATCGTGGCGCGGGACATCGGGGCTGCCGAGGTGATTACGGATGACCGTATCGGCAAGGTGAGCATCGTGGGTACGGGAATTCAGAGCGCGCCCGGCTTTGCGGCGCGGATGTTCCGCTGCCTGGCGGACGCCGGGATCAACATCGAGATGGTCTCGACCAGTGAGATTCGCATCACCTGCATCGTGCAGGCCGACCGTGTGCAGGACGCCGTGCGCGCCCTGCATACCGCTTTCGAGCTGGAGCACCCGGATCCGTCCGAGCTGGCTTAGGCTTACCCGAAGAAGATCTTCTCGCCGATGTAGGCAAGAAGCAGGCCGCGCGTGATCTTGCCGCTGACGACGGCGATCATGAACCGCGCAAAGGAGTAGCGCGTAGCGCCGGCAGTCAGGCCGGCGACTTCGAAGAAGACGTTGGGAACCGCCGAGAGCGCGTAGAGGGTCAGGAAGCCGAATTTCTGCATCAGCCAGGAAATACGGCGCGTGATCGCGTTTATCCAGGGTTGAAGTCGCCCCGGAGGCTTGATGTCTTCCTCTCGGGCGATGATCGACGCGGCCATGCCTCCGACGTAGGCGGTTATCTCCCCGACGGCCATGCCCAAACCGCCGGCAACGCCGACCCAGAAAGGGCTTAAGGTCTGGCTGCTGCTGATGATCAGCGCCTGGGCGGCGGCGGTCAGCGCAGGCACCGGCACGAATAGGGTGGCGGTGCCGACGAGATTCGCCAGGAAAACCCCGGCATAACCGAACTTGCCAAACCAGGACTCTGTCGCTTCTTGGCCGGCGTTGAGTGAGACGTAAAGCAGCGCAAGCGAGGGGGCCAGAGCGATCAAGAAGACGCAAACGCCGAAGACGATCCGTCCGCGCGTCGATTTCGGCGCCCTGGCCATCAGCCAGAGGTAGGCGTTTACCGCCCAACGTCCGACGCGGCTCTCCTCGATCTCCTCGAGGACGTGCTCCGCGACCTCCGCCACCTCGTGC
>DATDOP010000272.1:0-3475 GCA_035293185.1 Dehalococcoidia bacterium
AGTTGCACACCCTCGCGTGTGAGGTGCTTGCCGGGACGCGATCGCATGCTGTGCCGCAGGTGATAGATGACGCGCAGGACTTGACTCCCCGACGAGGCCAGGGTCAGTTGGCGCTTGAGATCGGCGTTTCGGGGATGATGCCGTGGCGGCGCCCGAGCTCCGCCATGAGCTCAACGGCGTGTTTCAGCTGCTCCGGGGTGTGGGTGGCCATGCAGCTGGTGCGCAGGATGGCGGCGCCGCGCGGCACGGCGGGCAGGATGACGGCGTTGGTGTAGACGCCGTTGGCCAGCAACTCCTTCCAGAAGCCGACCATCTTGCGCTCGTCGCCGACGACGATCGGGACGATGGGCGTGACGGTGTCGCCGATGTCGAAGCCGGCGTCGCGCAGGCCGTCGCGGTAGAGCGTGGCGTTGTCGTTGAGCCGGTCGACGAGCTCAGGCTGCTCCATGAGGACCTCGAGCGCGGTCGTGGCGGCGACGGCGGAGGCGGGCGGCAGGCTGGCGCTGAACAGCCCCGGCCGGCCGAAGTGCTGGATCCATTCGATGACGTCGGTGTCGCCACAGACGAAGCCGCCGATCGACGCGAGCGACTTGGAGAAGGTGCCGACGATCAGGTCGACGCCCTTCTCGACGCCGAAGTGGTGACCGGTGCCGCGGCCGCCGCGGCCGAGCACGCCGACGCCGTGAGCGTCATCGACGATCAGGCGGGCGGTGTAGCGCTTGCAGATTTCGATCATCTGCGGCAGCGGCGCGAGATCGCCGCCCATGCTGTAAACGCCATCGACGACGACCATGGCGGCTTTTTCCTGGGTGGCTTTGGCCAGCGTCTGCTCCAGCGACTCCATGTCGTTGTGCAGGAAGCGCAGCATTTCGCCATCGCCCAGCTTGCAGCCGTCATAGATGCTGGCGTGGTCCGCCTTGTCGATGACGACGGCCGTGTTGCGGGTTGAGAGTGCTGAGATGGTGCCGAGGTTGGCCTGATAGCCGGTGGTGAAGGTAAGACAGGACTCGGTCTCGAAGAACTCGGCGAGCAGCTCTTCGAGGCGCTCGTGGAGCTTGGTGCTGCCGTTGAGCAGCCGCGAGCCGGTCATCGAGGTGCCGTAGCGCTCGACGGCGTCGCGGGCGGCCTTGACGACGCGCGGATGCCGCGTCAGTCCCAGGTAGTTGTTGGAGCCGAGCATGAGCACGCGCTTGCCATCGATGATCGCTTCGGGGCCCTCGTTGCTCTCGAGGGCTTTGAAGAAGGGATAGATGTTCCAGGCCTTCGCCAGCTTGACGAGGTCGAAGGCGCGCGTCTTCTGGAAGACGTCGCGGCTGGCCGGGTCGTCGTAGAGCTCGGCGGAGAGGGCGTCGATTGTGACGGATTCGGGCAGGGACTCGTCGACGAGGGGCTTGGTCTCTGAAGCCAGGTTAGCTGTCCTTTCCCGGTCCCGGCGGGTCCTTCCAGCAAAGGGCCTAGGTCCGGCTTTACCCTGAGAGCCACCTAGCATGTACCACGCGTGTTAACGCGTTGTCAACGTCGCGGCGAAGCTGGCAAGGGGCTTTAGCGGCCTCTATCGAGGTAGCTGAGGTAGTTGGTGGTGAGCCAGAGGCCGCCGGCCATGAGGCCAAGGTTGAAGACTGCCACGAGCTTGCTATCGCCGAGGTACAGCGTGCCGACGAGCACCGCCATGAGCAGGCCCATCATGACGAAGAGACGCCGGATCATCAGGTGCATGTCGTAGGAGCCGCTGCCGGCGAACTTGATCAGCAGGAACCAGAGCCCGACGTAGGCGATGACGATGGAGGCGATCATGCCCTCCGCGTTTTGCTGGGTGTAGGCGGCGGTAAAGGCGCTGAACACGCCCAGAGGGAAGAAGATGAGGCCGACGATCAGGCAGGCTTTTTCCGGCAGCAGCATGCTGACGCTGCGCGGCGCGAAGTGGACGAGGTTCCAGGCGACCAGCGAGAAGGCGAAGACGAGAGCGGCGATGATCACGTAGATCATGAGACCAATCCTTGTCTCGGCGAGAATTTCATCAAAGGGCCGCGCGTATGCTGCGAGGCCCTTATGTAATTAAACACCAGAATACGCGATTTCTTACAGGCATTGAACATGGGGCTCTGCCCCAAACCCCGCTGAAGAGGGGGCTCCGCTCAGTAGCCCTGGTGTGCAGAAGATGGGGCTCTGCCCCAAACCCGCTAAAGGCGGCGCCTGAGGCTTCCTGCACGACGGACGCTGCGCAAGGATCTGCTCCCGGCTCGAGTGCTGGGGTGAACCCGGCTAGGCGGGCTGAGGCGCTGGATTGATGATAAAGTGAACATATCAGATGACGGAAACCCTGGTACCCAGCGCCGCGGACCTGGTTAGCCGCGCCGGAGACTCCATCTCAGCCGAACGGGCGCGCCTGATCGAAGAGGCGTATGCCTTCGCGGAGAACGCGCACGAGGGGCAGAGCCGTAAGACCGGCGAGCCGTATATCGTCCACCCGATCGACGCCGCGATGACCGTCGCGGAGCTGAAGCTGGACGGCGCGGCGATCGCCGCCGCCCTGCTGCACGACGTGGTCGAAGACTGCGGCGTGAGCAACGACGAGATATCGACCAAGTTTGGCGCGGACGTTGCGCGCCTCGTAGAGGGCGTGACGAAGCTGAGCCGGCTGAACCTGCTGCGGCCCGACGAAGCCGTCTGGGACGAGAGCGTCCAGGCGGACAACCTGCGCAAGATGTTCCTGGCCATGGCGGAGGACATCCGCGTAGTGGTGATCAAGCTGGCGGACCGCCTGCACAACATGCGCACCCTCTACGGTCTGGACCCGAAACGGCAGCAGCGCGTGGCGCGCGAGACGATGGAGATCTACGCCCCGCTGGCGCACCGGCTGGGTTTGGGCACGATCGCGCACGAGCTGGAAGACCTGGCGTTCGAGTATCTGGAGCCGGAGGCGTTTCAGCGGATCACCAGCCTGCTCACCGCCAGCCAGGAGAGCCGCGGACGCTACGTGGCGCAGATCGAGAAGCTGCTGCGCTACGAGCTGAGCCGCCAGGACATCGTCGCAGACATGTCGGGGCGGGCGAAGTCCACGTACAGCATCCACCAGAAGATGCTCAAGTACACCGAGATGGGCAAGAGCTTCAACGACATCTACGACCTGATCGCGATCCGCGTGCTGGTGCACTCGCTGGCCGACTGCTACCACACGCTGGGCGTGGTACATGGCATGTGGCGCCCGCTGCCCGGCCTGTTCGACGACTACATCGCCAACCCGCGCGAGAACATCTACCAGTCGCTGCACACGACGGTGATGGGCCCGGGCGCCAGGCCGCTGGAGGTGCAGATCCGCACCTACGAGATGCATCGCACGGCCGAGTACGGCGTCGCGGCGCACTGGCGCTACAAGGAAGGCGGTCCGCGCGACCAGGCCTTCGAGGAGCGCATCACGTGGCTGCGACAGCTGCTCGATTGGCAGCGCGAGACCGCCGAGGCAGAGGAGTTCGTC
>DATDOP010000273.1:0-14336 GCA_035293185.1 Dehalococcoidia bacterium
CGCCAGCAGCTTCTCCAGCGCCACCTTGTCGTAGGCGTCGCCGCGACCGCGGGCCATGACCAGCGGCACCAAGGCTTCCGGCCGCGGCAGAGAGCCCGCGTGCGTGGTGATGATGCGTTGTGAGCTGTCCTTCACGGGTGAGTCCTTTCAGGGGTGCCACGTGCTGACGGGAGAGCGAAACTCTCTGTTAGAGAGATTGGAGTGCCCCAGCGTAGTCGCGCAAGAAAAACCGCCGGACGCTCCACAGGCGTGTGCCTCGCCCGACGATTCATTTAACGGCTTGCCTGATCGAAGGCTATCAACAATCGTCCGCTAATACAAAGAGCCCCGGGTTTGCCCCGGGGCTCTTTGATTCGTGGCGTTGCGCGCCCAAGCGAACGGACCCTTGGCCTGGTCCAGCCACCAGTTGTAGTAGTGGAGCACGTCCGGTGAGCTCCTCCTCTTCTCAGGAGCAAGTGCGGTCCTTTGAGGAAGACGATTTGGAATGCTGTTTGGATTCAAATACCACGTGATACCAGTTCTGAATAGTAAGCCCAAACTCCGCCTATGCGTGGCTGTCCCAAGCGCATTACGTCGCGGAAATGTGGCAAATCTCGGAGGGCAGTTCTAGCGCTCATTTCATCGATGTTTTCTTCCGGAATTACGGAATGATCTCTACCCGCAGCGCAGCACGCGTACCAGTTCATGCGCGCCTGCTCCTCCAGTTGCAGCATGTTCATAACGGATTCTTCGAGGCTGGCCCCGATGGTGGTGGCGCCGTGGCCCCGGAGAATGACGGCCTTTGAATCGCGCAGCAGGTCAGCGACTTGCGTACCTTCCTCGTCGGACTGAATCGTCTTGACGTGCGGGTAGACGGGCAGCGGCCTGCGCACCAGTTGGACTCCCTCCTGGCACATGGGCTGCAGGGGCACGCCGAGCACGCTCATGACGACGACGAAACGCGGGTGGACGTGGACGATCGACTGGACGTCCGGGTAGGCGCGGTAGATGCAGGAGTGCATCTTGACCTCGAAGCACTGCGTGCCGCCCGGCGGCCCTTCGACGAGGAACCCTTCCAGGTCGCAGACCACCATGTCGCGCGGACGCATGCGGGCCAGCGCGTCCATGGCGTAGCCGCGGCCCTTGACGACGAAACGGTCCGGCGCTTCCGGAACGCGCATGCTGGCGTGTCCGTTGGCCGCGAGGACGCCGGCCGCGAGTCCCGTCTCCGCCAGCACGCGATTAGCCGTTGCCACCTGATCCTTGACCTGCTCGAACATCTCGAAACTCCTTCTTCGATACATGACCTGCGGGAATAGAAAAGCGGCCTCCGAATTGAAGGCCGCTTCTTCTTGCCTCTTGCCTCTTGCCTTTCGCTGCTTGCCTCTTACCCCCAGGGCCCCAGGAAGGGCTCACCCTCGAAGCTGTCGGGCAGGGCGTCCAGCGTCTTCGGCCAGGCGCTCGCGACGGGCCGACGGGCGCCGGCGGGACGCACCTTGCCGTCCCAGCCGACCTGCTCCATGTAGTGGTAGAGCTGGATGCAGTGGCCGTCGGCGTCGAAGGCGTGGGCGACGTAGTCCATGCCGGGCCGCGTGGCGGCGGGCGGGTTGCGGTCGACGCGCACGCCGTTCTCTTCGAGGAAGTCGCAGGCGTCACGCAGCTGCTTGTAGTTGGCCACCTGGACGCCGAAGGACATCGACGTGGTGTGCTCGCTCATGCCCAGAGTCTGGCGCAGCGACATCGGGTAAAGCGCCAGCGAGTGGTGCTCGGTGTTGGTGCGCATGAAGACGGCGCGCTGGCCATCGATCTGCGTCTCTTCGCTGGTGACGAAGCCGAGGATGTCGCGGTAGTAAGCCTCAGACGCGGCGAGGTCGTCGACGAACAGCGCGACGGGCCCAATGCGCGTGATCTTGAACGGACGCGGCAGGAGCACGCCCTGGACGTTGTACGTCGCGGACAGCTCATCGACGTGGCGGTAGCCGTGGATGTCCTCGCCGGCACCGAGCGCGTCCTGGACTTCCTGGAACTCGTTGATCTGGGGCAGCGCGGGCGCTTCGCGGAAGCCGCGGTGGTACATGGAGCGCGGCTTGCTATGACCTTCCCAGCCCACCTGCTCGATGCCGTAGTAGAGCTCGTTGACGTGGCCGTCGGGGTCGTAGACGTAGGCGTGCCAGTTGCTGCCGGGCATGTCTCGGCCCACGCGCTGCAGCTTGGCGCCGCGGTCGCTGAAAAACCTGGCGGCACCGCCGACCTCCTCCAGGCTGCCGACCTGCCAGGTGATCTGGTTGATCGTGATCTTGGAGCCGGAGTCGCCGCGCAGGGCATCCATGACGCCCTTGTTGAACAGGACGAAGGTGTGGTGATCAGTGTTATGTCGAGTGAAGACGCCGGGCGTGAGGTCCGTGACCTGGGCCTTCTGCTCGTCGTTGAGGCGCGTGGCCATGTCGGCGACGTCTGAGATCTTGAAGCCGAGCAGGTCGACGTAGAAGCGTTTGCATTCGGCCATGTGGACGGTGTTGAAGCCAAAGTGACCGAGTCTGCGAATCTTGAAGGGCCGGTCCAGCATCACGCCGCCGACGTCGTACTTAGTTTGTACCGCCGTAGTCATGGGAGTCCCCTTTCACGGGCAACGCGGCGCTTGCCGCAAACCCTGGCGCCAACCGGCGCCTGCCCGGCGATTCTATCAAGAATCGTTCTCGTTTTGTAGCTACTCTTGCGCCGGCCTCAGAGCACGTCGCGCCGGACGACGACGCTGCGGGCGAGCCCATCCTCCCCCACCTCGGCGAGAAGGGTCGCGCCGGTGGCCCCCGCGGCCGGCATGGTTCCATCGAAGATTACCGTCCGCAGCGAGCCGCCCTCCGGCGACAATGGCAGTTCCCGCCCCGGACCGAACGCCGCCTCCAGCTCTCGCAGCGCGATCGCGGCCGCAAGCTGCACCGTCACGTGGTCCAGGGTACGTTCGCCCGGCACGCGCACCACCTCCGCCGACCTGAATGCCGGCGAGCCAGATGCGGCCCGCAAGGCCTCGTCGTCCGCGCTTACCGCCGCGAGCACGGCCGCCCGCAGCGCCGTGACGGCGTCGACGACCGCGGTCAGGGGGCACCGCCGGCCGGCAGGTTCTCCTCCGGCATTGTCCCGTGAGCCGGCCCGTCAGCCGCGGGCGGGGTGCCGGCGGGCTCGCCGGCCGCACCGGGCAGGCCAGCCGCACCGGGCGCGGGCTCGGGCTCCGGGCTGCCGCTCGTGACTCCCGCCGCCGCGAGCGGGCCGGTGGCCCACGCGTCGTTCTCCTCCGGTAGGTTCTGGTACGCGGCGAAGGCCCGGTCGAAGCGCGCGTTCGCCTGGTCCAGGGCTGCCTGCGTTTCCGGGGTTGGGTTGGCTGTGTGTGCCGCCTGGGCTGCGGTGCGCGCCGTCGCTGCCGCATTTACCTCTCTGAGCACGGCGTTGCGCTGGTCGCCACCCGCACCGTAGACGCTGTCCCACCACCCCTGCGCGATCAACGCCTGCATGGAGCCCGGCGTTAGCGGCGCCGCTGCCGCTGCGGTAGCGATTCGGGGCTGGATGCCCAGCTCCCGCGCGATCGCGTCCGCGGTCAGGCCCTGCGACGCCCGCAGCTGCGCCATGCGGAACCACTGCTCCGTGTGGCGCGCCTCATGGTAGACGGTATCGGCGGTATCCCGCGCGTCCGCCTCGTTGATCGACTCCGCGCCGAGACGGCGGCGGCCGATGCGCATCGTCCAGGTCGGGAAGTTGAAGCTGCCGGCGTTGTTCTCGTTCGCGTCAAATTCGGTGGTGACGGCAGGAACGCCCGCGGCCGTGAGCCGCTCATTGACCAGCTCGACCAACTTGTCGCGGCGCGCCTCGGCCGTGGCCAGGGTGGCCCACTGGTCGATGACCTGAGACTGCACATCCTCGCCGAACGCCTGTCCAGTCGCTTCCACATTGAGGCCGCCTCTGAAGATCCGCGGCAACGTGCGTGGGCCTGCCTTGCCGTCTATGGCCAGCGCCGGGTCGCCCGCGCCGTCGGTCGACTGGAATCTGGCGACCGCGAGGACCAGAGCTTCGTCGACTCCGCCATCGGGAGCGAGCCCGAGGGAGGTGCGGAGCTGGGAGATGATCTCGGGCGTGTAGCGAGCAGGCTGACTGGTGTAGTAGCGCCGCGCATCCGCGATTTGGGCCGCGTTCAAGAGTGGGGCTGCATCCGCCTCCGCGGCGGCCGGCGCGTCCCCGACGGCGGTGTCCTGGCGCTGCAGGGCAGTTACCCGGGTAGCGTTACCAGGCGGGGCGGTAAGCAGCCGGGCAAGGCGGGCGTTGCCGAGCGTCTGCTGCAACTCGCGAAGGCTGCCGTGTGCGGGCAGACGGCCCACGGAAGATGGCGGCGCCGTCTGTTCGTCCAGGGCAGCGGCGTCGGCGGTGTTTGTCTCACGCTGCTTCCGGAGACGATCCCCCGGCGGCGGTTTGCGCTCGCGTGCTGCAGGCATCAGCTGTCCTCGAAGGGAAGTTGAGCCATCGTACCACCGCGTTATGAGTGCGTGGCGCCGGCTCCGCAATTGGATGAAGCTGCAGCTGATTTAGCGGCAGACCCGCCGGCGGGGAGGGCGTTCGACCAGCGATCTCTTTGAGTGACCGACGAGTAGCTCGGCTCTTAAGGGCCGGGTTTACGGTTGGACGCCGCCCCACTGCGGGTCGTCGATCCAGCGCTGGCAGAGGCCGTTCCAGTATTCCTCCTCAGGGATGACCCTTCCCGTCCAGTCGAGGACGATCAGGCCGGCGCGGCGGTCCGCTGCCGCAACGACGTCCCAGTCCTTGTCCGCGGCGACCCTACGCGGATCGGCGGCGGGCAGGTCCCAGACCCAGGCGGGAGCGCCGCGCAGCGGGAGCAGGGAGGCATCGGCGAGGGCAGCCGGCTGGACGGGGGCGGCTTCGGCGACGGCGACCGCCGGGTGTTGGGGCAGGCTGGAGGCCGCGGCCGGGACGAGAGGGAGGCTTATGCCGGCCGCGACCTGCGACGGCAGAGAGGCCTGGCGGCCGCCGCTCAGGACCACAGACAGGGCCAGTGAAAGACCGAGGCAGATCGACGCGAGCTGGAGGTTGCCGCGAAGGTCGCTCGTGTTGTGGTGAGTCGTGAAGTTCATCGTCCTGCTTCCTGTCTGGGGCCACGCTTCCGGCGGCTTCCCTCAGTAGCAGTTTCGTTTCACGGCGGCACGCCGCCTTCACACCGACGGACAGTTGCAAAGGACCAAAGATCGCGGGTTTTTGGGGCAGATTGCGGCGAATTGGGGCAGAAACGCCGTTTTGGTCACACGAACGGACCATTGGGAGTGATGGTCAGTGGTCAGGCGACCGTTTGAGGACGCTGTGGCCGCGGGCGAAGACGGCACCCCGGGGCTCCTGCCGGAGGAGCCTTGGGGGCCTCAGGGACAGTCCGCGTGTGGGCGAACCGTCGCTAGTGCGCGCCCTCTGTTGCGGGCGGAGGGGTCTCGCCGGCGAGTGCGCGCAGAGCGTCGAGGGCCTTGTCGACCTCTGCCTCGGTGTTGAAGGGGGCGGTGCTGAAGCGGATGGCCGGGGGGAAGTTGACGGCGCGCACGGCGATGCGCCAGCGCTCCCAAAGCGCGTCGACGAGCTGACGCGGCTCCCAGCCCGCGACCACGACCGCGGTGAGGCCACAGGAGGCGTCGGCGGTGGCGGGGCCGGTGATGCTGCAGCCGGGTATCGAGGCGGCGCCGAGGCGCAGGCGCGAGCCGAGGGCGTGGGTGTAGGCCTCGACTTCGTCCAGGCCGATGTCCTGGAGGAGCTTGATCGCGGTTGTGAAGCCCGCGGTCAGGGCCGGGCTCTGGGAGGCGATGCGGAAGCGCATCATGGGGTTGCCGCCGCCGGGGCCGTCCGCGGGCAAGGCGCGGGCGTCAGCGACGGCGTGCGTGCTGAACAGCGGGGCGATCGTGCGCTGATGGCGGGCGTTGATGTAGAGGGCGCCGGTGGCGTTGGGGCCGAGCATCCACTTCTGGCCGGAGATCGAGTAGACGTCGACGTCGAGCGCTTTGACGTCGATGTTCAGCTGGCCGCCGGTCTGGGCGCCGTCGAGGGCGACGAGCGCGCCGACGCGATGCGCGGCGGCGATGAGCTGTTTGGCGGGGAGCTTCAGGCCGCAGGAGTACTGCACATGGCTGAGGGCGAGCATCTTCGTCTTCGGCGTGATCGCGCTGCTCAGCAGCTCCAGGGCCTCGCCGGAGCTGGCGTTGGCGGGAACTTCGACGCGCTTGACGGTGACGCCGCGCTCTTCGAGGACGCTGGCTGGGGTCGCGAGCGCGGGGGGTTCCAGGTTGCAGGTGACGAACTCGTCGCCGGGCTGCCAGGTCAGGCCGTAAATCGCGACGTGCAGGCCCTCGGTGGTGCCGTGGGTCACGGCGACCTCGTCGGGGCTGGCGTTGAGCAGCGAAGCGATGACCTCGCGCGCCTCCTCGCCAATCTGCCGCGACTGCTGCAGTCCTTCGACGCTGGCGGGGCCGACGGTGGCCTCTTTCTCCATGACCTCGCGCACGCGTTGTAGTACCGGCTCCGGCGATGGGCCCGTGAAACCGGTGTTCATGTAGATGACGTGGCGCGTGGCGCGGATCGAATCTCGCAGCGTGGTGAGAGACATGTTGCTTCCTTAACTAGACGTGCCGTTGGCGGGACGGCTCATTATCTCACGCGTGATTGCGTCATCGGCCCCGGGCGCGATGAATCGCGCCCCTACAACAGGTCTCGAGGGCGATTCAGCCCAATTGCCGCACAATCGGGCCACGCGTACCATCGATTCTGGCGCGAATTCGAGAATCGGGGCAGACATGAGCAGCAACCCGTACAAGAGCGAGGTTATCGGCAGCCTGCTGAGGCCGCAGTACCTCAAGGACGCTATGAGCAAGGCGCAGGCCGGCGGAATGACGACGGACGAGCTACGCGCGGTGCAGGACCGGGCGGCGTTGGATGCGATCGCGCTGCAGGAGGCGTGCGACCTCGACATCGTCACGGACGGCGAGGTGCGGCGGCGTGGCTGGACGGGGCCGCTGACGGTGAGCATCGCCGGTTACGGCACGGCGCCGCGGCCGGCCGACTACCGGGTGAACTGGAACCGCAGCGACGGGCCGCCGCCGGAATCGACGAACGGGCAGGCCGGACAGGGCGAGCCGGGAACGGTCGCCGCGTGCATAGCGAAGCTGACGCGGGGACCGGTCAACCTGCCGTTGGAGGAGATGCGTTTCCTCAAACAGCACACGAAGCGGCCGTGGAAGATCACGCTGCCCAGCCTGGCCCACGCCAGCGTGTTCTACGTGCCGGGCGCGTCAGACAAGGTCTATCCGGACAAGGACGACTACATGAACGACGTGCGGGAGCTGACGACGCAGATCGTGCAGGAGTGCATCGACGAGGGCGCGACGTACGTGCAGCTGGACTCGCCGCGCTACACGCACCTGGTCTCGGAGGCGGGACGGGAGAACTTCCGCCGCCTCGGTATCGATCCCGCGACGTGGCTGGGCGAGGTCATCGCGCAGGACAACGCGCTGGTCGACCGCTTCCCGGGCGTGACCTGGGGGCTGCACCTGTGCCGTGGCAACGGCGCGCGCGGCGCCTGGTCCGTGGAGGGCGGCTACGACCCGATCGCGGAGCAGCTGTTCAGCGACATCCACGTCGACCGCCTGCTGCTGGAGTACGACACGCCGCGCGCGGGCAACTTCGCGCCGCTGCGCTTTGTGCCGAAGGACAAGGTCGCCGTCCTGGGGCTGATCAGCACGAAGGAGAACGAGGTCGAGACGCCGGAGCTGCTCAGGGCGCGCATCGAAGAGGCGACGCGCTACATCCCACTGGAGCAGATCTCGCTGAGCCCGCAATGCGGTTTCGCCTCCGCCTTCGAGGGCAACATGGACGAGGCGACGCAGCGCGCGAAGCTCGAGGTGCTGAGCGCGACCGTCAAGCAGATATGGAGCTGATCAGGCCGTCCGGCTACACGCACGTCGAGGTCGAGGCGAACGACAACACGCCGATGATGGCGCAGCAGGTCTACAAGAACGTCGGCCTGCCGTTTCGCGTCGCCGCGGTGCGGATCTTCAAAGGCGACCCGGACGGGCAGCTATTGGCGATCGCGGGCTGGTCGAGCGCCGAAGGTGGCACGCCTGTGCCGGCCTACGCCGTGCAGATCGAGGACTCGAGCGCGGGAGCGGCGTACCTGGTTTACGGCGGCGACTGGGGCGTGCGCCTGCGCCCGGTAGACTCAGACGCGCCCTGGAGCCTCGACGACCCGGAGCAGTCCGGCGAGACGCACCTGGTGCTCTCGACGATTGAGGACATCACACCGGCCTGAGCGCCTAGAACGTATCCTCCGGCGGCGTATACGTGAAGTAGACGCTGGGGCTGTCGTTGACGATGACGAGATAGGTCTGGCCCTCGACAAAGTCGCTGCCCAGGCTGATCGTCCATTCGTGCGTGTCCTGCAGATCGGCGCACGTCGTCAGCGGCTCGATGTAGATGTTGCGCACGGTAACCAGGATCAGGTTGGCTTCGCGCTCCACCGCATACGATCCGGGCGAGAGACAGCCATTCGGCAACGAGGCCACGACATCGACTTCGTAGCCGGCGCCGACCTCGCGCGCGTCCACGCTCTCGATAGGCGCGCGGCGCAAGCGGCCGTCGCAGTCGCCTGTGGTGACCACGCGCACGTCACCGATGGTGTCGACGCGGAAGTTCCAGGCGACCACGCGGTAGTAGTAGTGCGTCTCGCATTCGAGGCCGTCGATCGTCAGCTCGGTGTTCGTGGTGCCACAACCCAGGCTCTCCCAGGAGTCGCCGTGGGCCAGCAGCTCCGACTGGTCAAGCGCCAGCTCGACGCAGAACCAGTTGTTGTGATCGCCGGGATCCCAGGCCAGACGGATCGAATTCTCCGTGGTGAACAGGGTGCGCATGTTGGTGGGCGCGGTAATCGTGGACGCGCACGCGTGCATGTCGACGCGCAGGGGTGGGCTGTACATGCCGCCGTCCGCGGTCTGCGCCCAGACACGCGCGAAGTAGGCGCCGCTGCACTGCAGGCCTTTGACCACGTGGGACGTACCCGTCATGCCGCAGCCGGAGTTGAACCACGTACCGCTGAGCGATTCCAGGTCGTCGGGCGTGCCGGCGAGGTCGAGGCAGTACCATTCGTTGCCGCGGCCGGCCATCCACTGGAATCGGGCGGAGGTCTCTGAAACGGCCGCCGCCTGAAGGTGGCCGGCAGGCGAAGCGCCTTCGGCGGCAACCTGCTGAGCGCCGAGAACTGCGGAGGCCGCCAATAGGACAAGCGCGGCCAAGACGATCCTTCGTGTGAGCAAAACGGGTCCCCCTCGAGCTGATCGGTCAGTTCGTTGCGAACATAACAAGCCGCGGGGACCCGTTATTAATACATAACGCTTGATAATTAATCAAGTAGCGGGCATAACGGTTTCATAAAGAACTGGGATAGGGCTGACACCCCGGTTGAAACCAGGGGCGAGCTACTTCAGCGCGATCGGCGGAGCATCGGCCACAGGGGCGGAGAATCGCCGGCTTGAATCTCATCGAGCACCTGGAAGCCGTGACGCTGGTAGAGCGCCCTGCTGCCGGGACTGGTCGACTCCAGGAAGGCGGCGGCGTGGAGGGCGTCCAGGTCGCGCAGCGCCTCTTCGAGGAGCGCAGAGCCGTAGCCCCGGCCCTGCAGCGGCGGGTCGACGCCGAGCAGCCGGAGATGCCAGCAGGGCTCTTCCGGGTGGCCGGCTCCCATCCTCTCGAAAACGGCGAACGCGGTCTCGCGGCGCGCTTCCGGGATGCCTGCGACGAAGGCTTCGTTGGAACCGGGCGCCGCGCCGACGCCGGGCGGGAACCACAGCGCGCTGGCCGCGAAGTCAGCCGTGCAGCGGGCGCCGCCGTTTGCGACGGCGGTCGCGGCGTGGGCCAGCGCATTGGGTGGGAAGTGCTTCAGATACATGGCAGAGCCGGGCAGGAGCCAGCGCACAAAGGGATCGGCGCTGAAGGCGGTGACGATCGGCGCGACCAGGCGGTCCAGATCGGTGTCAGGCGGCGCCACGAGGACGCGTGGTGGACCGATCACCTCTAGCCCTTCGCGAAGCTGACTTTGCTTTGCGCCTGCAGCTCGCCCAGCGTCTCGATGGCCTCGCGGACCAGTTCTTCGAGGACGACGTGGGCGGGCCGGATCTGGTTCATCATGCCGGCGATCTGCCCGCCGAGGTGCATGCTGAGGTCTTCGCGCCTGGCGGCGCGCACCGCGGCGTTGATCCGGCCGGAGACGAGCCCCTGAGCGCCCATGGGCAGAGCCTTCAGGCCGGACGCTTCCCAGGATTCGATTACCGGGTTGACGAAGGCGCGCGCCGTCTTGCCGGAGTAGACGCGGGACACACGCGTGTCTTCTTCCGACGAGGCCAGCAGGTGCCGGCGGTGCTCATCCGTTATGTTAGCTTCCGGAGTGGCGAGGAAAGCGGTGCCTACCCAGACGGCCTGCGCACCCAGCGCCAGCGCGGCGGCGACGTGCCGGCCGCTGCCGACGCCGCCCGCGAGCACGACGGGCGTGGGGCTTACGGCGTCGATGACCTGGGGGACGAGCGCGAAGGTGCCAACGCGTCCCGTGTGGCCGCCGGCCTCGTGCCCCTGCGCCACGACGACGTCGACGCCGTCAGCGTTGACGCGGCGTGCCGTCTTGACGTTGCCTACCAGCCCGAAGACCTTGATCCCGGCGGCGTGCAGGTCTTTGACGTACGGCCCGGGACTGCCGAGACCTGCCGCGAGCACGGCGGGCCGCTCCCTGATCACGTTGCGGATGTGCGCTTCAGAGACGCGCATCCCGGAGTACGCGTTGGCGGCGCCACGATTCTCCTCTTCCGGGGGCTTCTCGAGGCCGAGCTTTTCGAGCAGCTCGTCCGTCCAGTCCCAGTAGCGCTGGTCGACCAGCGACTTGAGGTCCCGCGGCGATGCCGGACCTTCCGTGATCCCCCGCATCTCCTCGGCGGCGGTCAACCCGGCCACGGGCTGGGGCAGGAGCACGTCCACGCCAAAGGGGCGCCTGGTGAGCTTGCGGATCTCTGCCAGCGCGTCAAGGAAGCTCTCCTCGTCGCGGCCGGTGCCGCCGAGCACGCCGAGGCCGCCCGCCTCGGAGACGGCGGCGACGAGCTCAGGCCCGGCGGCGCCGCCCTCGTTGCCGGCGCCCATGCCGGCGAGGATGATCGGGTACTCGATGCCGAGGTACTCGGTTAGCGGGGTCTTTAGTACTGGCCGGGCCATGTCACGTCTCCTTTGCTTCGCGGCAACCAGCAACAAGCAACAGGGAATCTGACTTCATGCGCGCTATTGCTCTTCTTGCCGTCCTACCTGTTCTCGCTCATGTTGCCTGGAGCTTGTCGCCTGTTGCCCCTACGCCGGCTTGAACTTGACCAGCGTCCATTCGTCGGAGACGTCGTCGAAGGTGGCGACGACGGGCATGTCGCAGGCCACGTCATCGGGTTCGCAGCCGACGATGTTTGTGACCATGCGCGGGCCCTCGTCCAGCTGGACGATGGCGAAGCAGTAGGGCGCTTCTTCCTGAAACGCCGGGTGCTGCGCCTGGTGGACGTTGGTGTAGGCGTATACACGGCCGCGGCCGCTGACGGGGGCCCAGTCCAGCTCCTGGGAGAAGCAGATGGGGCACTGCTCGCGCGGGAAGTGGATCCAGTTGGCGCAGGTCTTGCAGCGCTGCATCACCAGCTCGTGACGTTTGGCTGCCTCCCAGAAGGGCGCTGTGAGGCCCTTGTTCTCCTGCAGCGGCATCGGCTTGGGCGGCAGGCGGCGCTCCGCCCCGTCCGCCGCTTCTGGTCTCGTCATCGTCATCGCTTCTCTCCGTATCTCACGCCGCTTGCTTCAGGGAAGCAGGGCTGCGTGAATTGAATTTCTTGCCGGTGTGTAAAGCCCGGTGGACACCCCCGGAACCCCCGCTAAAGCGCGTTGGCGCTGCCGAGGACGACCGTCGCTTCCTGCGACGGCGTGCCGCCGTTCATGTTGGCGATGCCGAGGTCGTGCCGCGCGACCTGGCGCTCACCCGCCTCGCCGCGAATCTGGCGCACCGTCTCGACGAGCTGCTGGCAGCCGCTGGCGCCGATGCCGTTGAGCTGTCCGGCAGAAAGCTGGCCACCGTCCGTGTTGATCGGGAAGGTGCCCTTGTAGGTCGTGTCGGTGGACTCGAAGAAGGGGCCGGCTTCGCCTTTCGGGATCAGGCCGGCGTCCTCGAGGCAGCAGGAGACGAGGATGGTGTAGCAGTCGTAGAACTCGGCGAACTGCATGTCCCTGGCGCCGTAGCCGGCCATCGCGTAGGCCTTGGGGGCCGAGTAGACGGTGGGGGTGACGGTCATGTCGGGCATGTACCAGTGGTTGTCGAAGCCCTGCGAGATGCCGGCGCCGAGCAAGTAGACGGGAGGCTTGCGCAGCGTCTTCGCCCGCTCAGCGGTGGTCACGATGTAGGCGATCGCGCCGGCGACGGGCATCACGGTCTCGAGGATGTGCAGCGGGTAATTGATGTAGCGGGAGTTGAGCACGTCTTCGACGGTGATCGGCTCGCGCATGGCGGCCAGCTCGTTCTGGGCGGCGTTGAAGCGCTGGTTCACCGCGACCTGGGCCATCTGCTCCGGCTTGGTGCCGTACTGGTACATGTGGCGGGTGTAGAGCAGCCCGTAGTAGGTGTTGGCGCCCGCCGCCGGGCCGAAGGGGGTGAACCATTCGCTCTGGAAGCCGGCCTCGGGGCGGAAGCCGCCCATCGCCTGGGGGTTTTCCGGGTCGCGGGCGCCGCCAGCCACGAACAGCACGTGGTTGGCGATGCCCTGGCTGACCGCCATCGCGGCGATCGTCAGCGCGACGCCGGACGTCGAGCCCATGAAACCAGCGCTGACGGCGAAGTTGACGGGCCGGATGCCGATGTACTCGGCGACGCGCGCCGGGTAGATGCCGCCCATGGTGATCAGGCCGTCGATGTCTTCGCGCCGCAGACCGGCGTCCCTGATCGCCTCAGCGGCGACCTCGGCGCACAGCCCGAGCGCGGACCTGCCCGGCCACGATCGCTTGTGCGGCGTTTCGCCGATGCCGACGATCGCCGCCTTACCCCTTAGACTCATCGCTGCTTCCTCCAAATCACCCGGCGCGAGTGCGCCTTCTTACCGGTTGCCGGCCAGCTGTTGCTGGCTATTCGGCTTCACGACGACATCCATGCCCGCGTGCCCGTTGGCCACGAACCAACGGTACTCCTCGTCCGTGTAGCCGCACACTTCCTTATATACGTACTCGTTGTCTTCGCCCAGTGGCGACGCGTGCTTGCGGATGTTCAGCGGCGTCTTCGACATGTGATGGATGGGCGACCTGTAGTGCCAGTAGGTGCCGGCCTCCGGGTGGGTGACCTGCTGCCAGTCGTTGCGGGACCGGAGATGCGGGTCGGCGAAGACCTCCGCCGCGGTGAGGACGGGGCTGGCGGGCACGCCGTGCGCCTGCAGCGCGTGGAAGGCCTCGTAGTGCTGCCTATCGGCTGTCCAGGCTTCGATAATCGCGTCCAGCTCGTCGTGATGCTGCTGCCGCCCTTCGACGTCTAAGAAGCGGGCGTCCTGGGAAAGCTCGGGGCGGGCAATCGCCGCGCAGAGGCCTCGGAACTGCGCATCATCGCCGATCGACAGCGCGAGCCAGGAATCGTCGCCGGCGCAGCGGTAGACGCCCTGCGGCGCACGGTAGGGGTGGCGGTTGCCGAGGCTGCCCTGGATGCGGCCGTTCATCGAGTAGTCCATGACAGCCTGGCTGAGCGTGTGCATGACGTTCTCGGCCTGCGAGAGGTCGATGAACTGGCCGCGGCCCGTCTTGCGCCGGTGGTAGAGCGCCGCCATCACGGCAAAGGCGCCGGTCGCGCCGCCGGCGGCGTCAGCGAGGAAGACGCCGGTGGCGTTGGTGGCGTCCGTGTCCGGGTAGAGGCGCAGCAGCGTGTGGCCGACAACCGCCTCCATGTTGGCGCCGTAGGCCCGGAAGTGGCTGTAAGGGCCGCTGCTACCGAAGGCCGGCAACGACGCCATGACCAGGCCGGGGTTGTGCTGCTGCAGAACGTCGTAGCTGATGCCGAGGCGCCTGACGACGTCCGGGGCGTTGTTCTCGATGAAGACGTCTGAGTTCTTGGCGAGGCGGTAGAAGACCTCGCGACCTTCGGGACGCAGGAGGTCCATGGTCACGCTCTTCTTGTTGCGGCCGACGCTGTTGAAGTTGGCGCTGAGGTTCCAGGGCTTGGCGTCCGGCGAGGGGTCGCCGCCGTTGGCCTTGAGCTGATCGATGGTGAAGTTCTGGCCGCGGCTGTTGGGGTCGAGGCGCTG
>DATDOP010000274.1:0-8151 GCA_035293185.1 Dehalococcoidia bacterium
CGATGCGGATTTCGGCCAAGAGCCCGTTCTTTCTGTTGCGCGGCTGGTTCAGCGAAAGCAGCCTCGTATCAGGGTATCGCAAACGTCGGCGGCTCTCACCTGACAAGATCTGTCAGGTACCTGCTAGCATTCCCTTCGTCATAAATGCCAGGAGGGATCAGTCATGAATGGCGTAGCTTCGATCAAGGAGACGCTGGGGCTGGCGCGCCAGTATCTGGAGGCGGCGATCCAGGAGACGGACGCCGCGACGCTCGCCCGCAGGCTGCCGGGCGCCACCATCGGTCCGATCGGCGAGATCTACGGCCACACGATCGGCAATGAGGACTGGGCGTTCAATCAGCTGATCCAGGGCAAAGACCTGCTGCTCAAGAGCGGCGGCTGGGCCGCGAAGCTGGGACTTGATGCGAACAGTAACGAGCACGACTGGAACGCGGTGGCGCAGGACCATCTGCGGGAGCTGCAGGAGTACGGCAAGGCTGTGTTCGCCGCCACGGACGCGTTTCTCGAGGGCATCAGCGACGCCGATCTCGATAGGCCGATCGACTTCTTCGGGCGCAAGGAATCGATGGGCTGGGTGATTGCGGACACGGTGCTGGTGCACGTAGCGTTCCACTCCGGCGAGATCGCTTCTCTGAAGGGCGTCATGGGGCTCAAAGGCCTACCCTGGTGATACGAGACACCGATTCGTCATTCCTATAGGGAAGGCTTGAATCGGGCGCAGAATCAGCGCGCAGATTCAACTAACTATTGATGTATTGGATACCGGCCGTAGTTTGCGTTCATGATTAACAAGTTGACGCCTGAATTCAGCCGAGAAATCGCGGGAATAGCCGTCAGTATTGACAAGGATGCGCGGCGCCCATAGATTTGGCGCATCAGAATCATGTTTCCTGGCTATCCCCCGTGCACTCGAATAGAAGACGCCTTTTCACTTAGCCGTAAACCCATTCGCGTCCGCGACGGCGTATTGAATTAGTAGGGACCTCAAGGGCCCGAACAAGGGAGGAATGATGCAGACCTACTGGGATAAAGTTCTAAATCGGCGCCTGAGCCGGCGCAGAGCGCTCGCGGCCACCGGCGCGACCGCCGCGGCCGCGGCCTTCCTGGCCGCCTGTGGCGGTGACGACGATGATGGCGGAGATGGCGGCGGTGGTGGTGGAGGAGGCGGCATTGGCTCCGACCAGCTGATCAACGGCAAAGAGGTAGACAGCACCGCGCAAGCGAAGCGTGGCGGCACCTTCAAGGCGGCGCTCCAGCGCGACCCGCAGAACTTCGACCTCTATAACTTCGACCCCTTCTCGCAAGGCTTCAACAACCTGGTTGGCTCCAAGCTCGTCTACCTGCGTCCGTCCCGTATGAAGGACCCGGGCGCTCTTGACGTGGCGTCCGACCTGGCAACGTGGGAAATCTCCCCGGACAAGCTGACGTACACATTCAAGCTCAGCCCGAACGCCAAGTTCGGACCGCTGTCGTCCAGCTTCCACAGTGGCGCGCCGCAATCGATTGCCAACCGTCCCTACGACAGTGACGACGTCATGTACTCCTGGGAACGCTTCGGCACTGTCAGCTCCAACGCCGGCGAGCTCATCGGTTCAAAGGGCGGCCCGGTAGACAACATCTCGGCGCCGGACAAGAGCACCGTGGTGATGAAGCTGAAGCAGCCGTTCTCGCCGCTGCTGGCCACGCTGGCCAACGGCAGCGTTAGCTACTTCTACGTGCTGCCGAAGGAAGGTAAGGCTGGGGACGCCAACTTCTTCAACAAGTGGGCGTTCGGCGGCGGCCCCTTCTACATCGACAATTTCGAGCCGTCCGTGAGGTTGATCCTCAAGCGCAACCCGAACTACGAGCAGCGCGACGTCCAGGACGGCGGCCTCAAGCGTCCGTTCATCGACGAGGTCAACTTCACGATGATCCCGGACCCGACACAGGCGACGGCCCAGTTCAAGGTCGGTCAGCTCTACCAGCCCGGCCTGGGACTGACGGTGGACGACAACATTCAGCTCAAGAAGGACGTGCCGAAACTGCAGATGCGCGCCCTGCTGCAGTCCACAGCCGTGGTCGAGTGGTTCGGTATGTCCAAGGACGGCCCCTGGAAGGACCAGCGCGTGCGCCAGGCTGTCCAGTACTCCTGGGACCGCGACACCTTCATCGATGTCTTCTTCGCCACGGACAAGCTGGAAGCTGCCGGCATCCCGGACCAGCGCCGCTGGAACACCTCGATCCCGTGTGGCGGGCCCGGCGACTACATGTACTTCCCGGGAATGTGGCTGGACCCGCAGGGCAAGGACTTTGGCGAGAACGCCAAGTACTTCACGCTCGGCGACCACACCAAGAACATTACGGAAGCCAAGCGCCTGCTTTCGGCGGCCGGATTCGCCAACGGCATCGACTTCACGCACATCCAGTACCCGCTCGGCTTCGGCCAGCAGCCGGCCCAGGACATCATCGAAGGCATGATGCAGGAGATCGGCCTGAAGGCTACCCAGAAGAAGGAGACCATCCCGGACATCTTCGGCCGGATCTTCCACGAGCCCGGCAAGCCCGGCGGCGACTGGAAGGAAATGTTCAACACTGTCGACTTCGGTGGACCGGACGTCGGTAACTTCCTCAAGGCGCACTTCCACAAGGGTGGCAACCTGTTCGGTGGCTGGAACCCCAACGACCAGGGTGCGTCGATTGACGGCGACCCCTTCCTCAACGACACGACCGACAAGGTGCTGCTGGAGTTTGACAACGCCAAGCGCGTGCAGCTGGTGCAGGACTTCCAGCGCTACATGGCGAAGATGTTCTACATCAGCCGCTACCCCGGTGGCGCGACGGCCCTCCAGCTGGTCTGGCCGGCTGTGGCGAACTGGAACGTCTTCCGTGGCTACGGCCTGGACGGCATCTTCACCTACGAATGGCTCGACCAGACGAAGGCGCCTTTCGTCTCTTAGAGCTCAGCGCGAGCACAAGAAGGGGGCCTTCCCAGCCGGGAAGGCCCCTTTTGTGTTCGCAGAGACACGCTGGTATTCGAGCCCAGCGGCTCTTTCCGGCGACGCCGCGTCATCTGGTAGCATGAGTGGCGACGGTCTGAATCCATGTCTGCCCTCACACCTCGCCTGCGCTTCCTCGTCGTTACGACGGCACGTCTGGCTCTCGTTGTAGTCATGCTGCAGATCGCGGCGCTCGACCACAATTTCGGCGTCTCGGACGTGGTCGGCGTCGAGGGTAGCTCAGCGCACAGCTTGCACTGTCACGGCGACGCATCGGGTTGCGCGGACGCCGGCTCCGGCGCCGTCCTCGCGGCCGGGGATGCCTTCGGACTGCCGTTAGAGGCGACGCGGCCGCTGGCCATCGAGTCGGCTTCTGTCCGGCCGCTGACGATTCATCCACAGGCAGAGCCCGAGCCGCCGCGTCTCTAATCGCTTCGTCTTTTTTACCAAGCGAGCTTTGCGCGTGTAACCGCGTCCACTGGTAACGCGCAAGAGACAAGGAGACTACTCATCATGAGTCTACGAACGAAGGTCGCCGTTGCGGCGGCTGTAGTGATCGCCGTGCCGGGGTTGTGGTTCGTCGCAACCGTTTCGGCGCACGCAACCATCGGTACGGTGGCGTGGAATGACGCGGCCAACCCAACGAAGGTAATCGCGACCTCCCGCGGTGACGACATCCGCAACGAGGCCGGCACGTTCAGCCTGCAGGTCTTCGACCCGAGCGGCAAGGACATTACGGCCGGCGCCACGGTCCTGACGGGCCCCAAGACGATGGAGGTAGCGGTGAGCAAGCCCGCGGCACAGGGCCAATACCGCGTGACGTGGGCGACGAAGTCGGCTGAACCGGACGGCCACACTGCTACGGGCAACCTGAGCCTGCAGCTCAACGCCGTGGCTTCGGCCCCGGCGCCGGCTGCATCGGCCGCGACAACCACCAGCCCGGTTGCGCCGCCCGCGACGGGTGACGGCGGTCTGGTTGGCCAGGGAGCCAACGGCTTTGCGGCCCTCGCAGTCGCGATCGGCGCTGCTATCGGCGCAGCCGCCATTGTCCGCGGGCGACGCGTCGCCTGACGTAACGTATTCAGTGCAGGGGTCCGGCGCGCCGGACCCCTGCACTCCACTTTGCTTGTTGCAGATTCAGACTCGCGATATGCTGGCTTAGGCATATCGGGGTCTCGCCCTGATGCGCCGGAACCGAGGCGCGAGTTAATGACTACACTCGAGGGAAGAAGCCAGGTTGCGCATGGAGTCCGCCGCCTGCGTGATGGCAAGTGGGCGCAGGACGAAGACGTGCTGGCGGCGGAAGAGCCGCTAGAGACGCGCCTGATCTGGAAAGACGGCCGGAAGACCGTCACCAAGAGTATCGCGATTACGATGCGCACGCCGGGCCACGACTTCGAGCTCGCGGCAGGCTTCCTCTACGGCGAAGGCATCATCACGGCCCGCGACGATGTGGCCGATATCTCCTACTGCATGGACGACGACGATGACCAGGCGTTCAACATCGTCACGGTGACGCTGCGGCCCGGCCTGATGTTTGACGCATCGAGGCTGGAGCGCAACTTCTACACCACCTCCTCGTGCGGCGTGTGCGGTAAGGCGGCGTTGGATGCGCTGGAGGTGCAGGGCTGCAACGTCCTGCCGGACGGCCCGACTGTGGCCGCCGCGACGGTCTGCGGTCTGCCGGCGAAGCTACGTCAGTCACAGGCGGTGTTCGAGCGCACGGGTGGGCTGCACGCCGCCGGGTTGTTCGACCGCGAAGGCAAGCTGCTCAGCCTGCAAGAGGACGTCGGCCGGCACAATGCCGTCGACAAACTGATCGGCGGGCGGTTCCTGGAGGACGCTTTGCCGCTCTCAGAGTCGATCCTCATGCTCAGCGGCCGCGCCAGCTTCGAGTTGGTGCAGAAAGCGCTGGTGGCGCGCATTCCGGTGGTCGCTGCCGTGGGCGCGCCGTCGAGCCTGGCGGTGCAGCTCGCCGAGTCATTTAACATAACGCTTTGCGGCTTCGTGAAGGCCGACGGGCTAAACGTCTATTCGGCTCCCCAACGGGTGATCTCTTGACGACGATGCAGCCCGAGGTCAAGGTCCGCGTCCTGGAAGACCAGCGCGCCGTCTATGGCGACCACGAGATGCGCTTGCTGGAGGCGATCGCGCGGCGAGGGACGCTTTCGGATGGCGCAAACGCGCTGGGGCTTTCCTACAGGAGCGCATGGGGCAAGATCAAGGCGATGGAAGCGGCGCTGGGCACACGCCTCGTGGAATCGACCGTTGGCGGCAGCGGCGGCGGATCCTCGCGCCTGACGGAGCCGGCGCAGCGGCTGCTGGCGCGGTACGTGCGGTTCCGCACCGCCCTCGGCGAGTACGCGCAGCAGGAATTCGAGCGGTGCTTTGGATTTGAAACTGTGGGACACCCCCAGACCCCCGCTAAAGGTCCCGCTCCAAGCGTCATTGAGAATGGCGTATCCATGGGGGCAGAGGAGCGCGTATGACCGTCCGGGCCTGGGACGAAGAGCTGGCGCTGGCGCGCATCCGGGAGCTGGAATCGCTGCCCGGGGCGATGCTGGCGATCCTCAACGCCCTGCAGGATGAGTTCGGCTACATCGATGACGCGGCGGTGCCGCTGATCGCCGACGCGCTGAACCTCTCGCGCGCTGAGGTCGTGGGCGTGGCCTACTTCTACCACGACTACCGCCACGCGCCGCCGGGCCGCCACGTGCTCAAGGTCTGCCGCGCCGAGGCCTGTCAGGCCATGGGCTCAGAATCGCTGGTCGACTACCTGCAGACGCGCCTGGGCGTGCCGATGGGCGAGACGACAATCGACGGCAGCATCACGCTGGAAAACGTCTACTGCCTGGGCAACTGCGCGCTCTCGCCCGCCGTCATGCTGGACGGCGACCTGCACGGCCTTGTGTCGCACGAAGCCGCGGACCGCCTGGTGCACGAAGCGCGGAGGAACGGCGCATGACGCGAGTCTTTGTGCCGATTGACGCCGCCGCGCTCTCGGTGGGCGCCGGGCGCGTTGCCGAGGCGATCGAGCGCGAAGCGAAGTCGCGCGGCGCGGACGTGACGCTGGTGCGCAACGGTACCCGCGGCATGCTGTGGCTCGAGCCGTTGGTTGAGATCGAGACCTCCGGCGGGCGCGTCGCCTACGGGCCTGTCAACCCGGAGGAGGTCCCGTCCCTGTTCGACGCCGGCTTCCTCGAAGGTCAGGCGCACGCCCTCAGCCTCGGTGCCACGGAGCAGATACCGTTCTTCAAGGCGCAGGAGCGCCTGACCTTCGCGCGCTGCGGTATCACCGACCCGCTCTCGCTAGACGATTACGCGCGCAACGATGGTTTCGCCGGCCTCAAGCGCGCACTGACCATGGAGCCGGCAGCGATCGTCGAAGAGGTGTTTAGCTCCGGCCTGCGGGGCCGCGGTGGCGCCGGCTTCCCGACCGGCATCAAGTGGCGCACCGTGCTCAACGAGACCGCCGACCAGAAGTACATCGTCTGCAACGCCGACGAAGGCGACAGCGGCACCTACGCCGACCGCATGCTGATCGAGGGCGACCCGTTCGTGCTGATCGAAGGCATGATCATCGCGGGTCTGGCCGTCGGCGCCACCCAAGGCTTCGTTTACCTGCGCTCCGAGTACCCGCATGCCTACCGGACGCTGCGCCGTGCCATCGAGCTGGCGCGCGAGGCCGGGTACCTGGGCTCAAGTGTGCTCGGTAGCGGCAAAGCGTTCGACATGGACGTACGCCTTGGCGCCGGCGCCTACATCTGCGGCGAAGAGACCTCGCTGCTGGAGAGCCTGGAAGGTAAGAAGGGCGTCATCCGCTACAAGCCGCCGCTGCCGGCGATCGCGGGCCTGTTCGGCAAGCCCACGGTGGTCAACAACGTGCTCTCGCTGGCGACTGTGCCGATCATTATGAGCAAAGGCGCGCAGTTCTACGCCGATTTCGGCATGGGACGCTCCCGGGGGACGATGCCGTTTCAGCTGGCCGGCAACATCAAGCAGGGCGGCCTCTTCGAGAAGGCCTTCGGTATCACGCTGCGCCAGGCGATTTACGACTTTGGCGGCGGCACCGCGACGGGACGTCCGCTGCGCGCCGTGCAGGTCGGCGGGCCGCTGGGCGCCTACTTCCCGGACTCGTTGCTCGACACGGCGCTGGACTACGAGGCGTTCGCGGCGCAGAAGGGCCTGCTGGGCCACGGGGGCATAGTCGTGTTCGACGATTCGGTCGACATGGCGAAGCAGGCGCGGTTTGCGATGGCGTTCTGCGCGCACGAGAGCTGCGGCAAGTGCACACCCTGCCGCATCGGCTCCACGCGCGGCGTCGAAGTCATCGACAAAATCATCAACGACGAGGACCGCAAGGATAACCTCGAGCTGCTGGACGACCTCTGCGAGCTGATGGAGGGGGCATCGCTCTGCCTGCTGGGCGGGCTGACGCCGTATCCCGTGCAGAGCGCCGTGCGTTTCTTCCCCGAGGACTTCGACAAAGCAGCGCCGGTCCAGCAGGCGCATAATCATTAAGACGCAGAGGTAGAGGAGCCCGACTATGGTGCTGATCAAAGAGACCGACTACGGCACGCCAGCCAAGCTCTCCGAGCGACTGGTGACGTTGTACATCGACGGTAAGGAGATCGAAGTACCGGAGGGTACTTCTGTGTTGCGGGCGTCCGTCGAGGCCGGCGTCAACGTGCCGAAGCTCTGCTCTACCGACAGCCTCGAGCCATTCGGCTCCTGCCGGCTCTGCCTTGTCGAGATCGAGGGCCGGCGCGGCACTCCCGCGTCCTGCCACACGCCCGTGGAGCCCGGTATGAAGGTGACGACGCAGTCAGACAAGCTGGCGAAGCTGCGCCGCGGCGTCATGGAGCTGTATATCTCCGACCACCCGCTGGACTGCCTCACCTGCCCGGCTAACGGCGATTGCGAGCTGCAGGACATGGCCGGCGCGGTGGGCCTGCGAGAGGTGCGCTACGGCTACGACGGCGAGAACCACCTGCACCAGGAGAAGGACGAGTCCAACCCCTACTTCACGTTTGACCCTTCGAAGTGCATCGTCTGCTCGCGCTGCGTGCGCGCCTGCGAAGAAGTACAGGGAACCTTCGCATTGACGGTCAAGGGCCGCGGCTTCGAATCGAAGATCAGCGCCGGCGACGTCCTGTTCATGGAGTCCGAGTGCGTC
>DATDOP010000275.1:0-3387 GCA_035293185.1 Dehalococcoidia bacterium
CCGTCCTCCGCCAGGTAGTAACGGCAGCGCTGCCCGCCGCCCTGGCGCGACCCCGCCTGCAGCTGCCAGACGAAGCGCCCCCGCAACGCCCGCGGCGTCAGCCCTTCGAGGCCCGCCTCCGCGCAGCGGCGCGCCAGCATCCGGTTCACCGTCGAGGCCGCCACGCCCCGCGGCAGCGTCTCGCCCAGCGAATCGAACGCCAGGAACAGCGCCCCCGGGCCGCCGCCACGCTGCACCAGCCAGCGGTCGAGGCCGGCGCGGCATTCGCCCTCCAGAAGGACGCTGCGCCGGCCCCCGCGACGCGACTTCACCTCGACGCGCCCGTCGGCGTCGTCGTAGTCGCCGCGCTGCAATCCCACCAGCTCCTGGCGACGCAGTCCCGCCAGCAGCATCAGGGAGATCACGGCGCAGTCGCGGCTCGCCGTGGCATCGGAAGCATCCCGGCACACCTCCAGCAGCAGCCGTGCCGGCCGCGCCGCAATTGGAGTCACGTCGGCTCGACGCTTCGGGGCGCGCAGGAGCGTTGGCTTCACGGCTGTCGAGGACGGCTCGTCTTCCGGCGCCTCAGCCTCGCGGATCGCCTGGCGCAGCTCGCGCATCAGGCGCCGCTCCGCCGGCTGCGGCAGCGCCTCGCCCGCCCAGCGCCGCACGACGCGCAGGTCCTCGCTGCCCAGCAACCGCCACGGCAACGACCCCGCCGCCGTCTGGCTGCCGGTCAAAAACTCTGCCACCGCTTCGAGTTCGACGCTCATAGTTTTGGCGGGAGCGCCGGGCCGGCCCCGCCGTGCCGCCCGGTCTCCCGCGCAGAGTTATAGCACACTTGTTCTGTGTTGTGAAGGGCCTCAACCCCTCTCCTCGCAAGGAGAGGGGGAGGGGGTGAGGTAACCCCTACCGTCCCGGCAGCGTCGGGTTCTCCTTCAGCTGCTTCAGCCACTCCTTAGACGCGTCCGGCACCGGCACCCGGCCCGCCATGCCCGCGCGCACGTAGGACTTCGGGTTGCTCTCGCGCTGCACCGTCGTCTTGATCGTCCCGATGCCCTCGATCCAGTGCTCCACCACGTCGCCCGGCTTCACCCAACGGTCCGTGTCGATCGAGCAGCTCATCCCCACCGTCCCCGCCGCGATCGCGTCGCCGGGATTTAGCGTCTCGCCGTCGGAGACGTAGGCCACGAGGTCGTTGAGCAGGAAGTTGCGGCTCTCGCCGGTATTGCCTTCCCACCAGGTCTCGCCGTTGACCCGCAGCGCGCAGCGCGCGTTTGTCTCATCGAACTCGTCCGGCGTCACCATGCACGGTCCCATGATGCTGCCGAAGTCCTTCGACTTGAACGGCCCGAACATCTCCCGCGCGTGGATGTCCCGCGCGCTCATGTCGATGAAGATCGTGTAACCGCCGATGTACTCCTTCGCTTCCTCCGGCGTGATGTTGCGGCCCGTCTTGCACACGTAGGCCGCCGGCTCCAGCTCCGGGTCCAGGCGATCGGTGTAGTCCGGCCAGAGCATCGGGTCGTCCGGGCCGTACATCGCGGTCGGGTTGCCCTTGTAGCCGGGCGGGAAGTGGTACCACTGCGGCTGCTTCTCGCGACGCCCGCTGCGCGCCGTCATGTGCGTCTCGTACACGGAGAAGTCGTGCAGCGTCGTCGGGCGCGGCACCGGCGCCAGCAGCTTGACCGCGTTGCGCACGTACATCAGCTGCCCGGCCTCATCGTCAGCCGCGGCCTTCGCCGTCTTCGCGAAGTCCAGCACCTGTTGCGCCCGTTGTCGCGAACCGGCGCCGCCCTTGAGAAACGACACCATGTCCGGCGCCATCGTCGCGCCCGCGATCTCCCGCCACAACGGCTCGCCGCCCTCGCGTACCAGCATCGCGTAGCCCGTCGACAGGTCGACGATCTGCGACGTGTCCTGCGGCTCCTCACGCGCCATCAACGCGCCGATGCGCCGCACCGGCCCCACTGGCGTCTTCACCTCAAACGAAACCAGTCTCATCAGACGTCTCCTTCCTCGCTGCCGAAACGCCCGTAGTCTAGCCGGTTTCGCGCGCGGAAACAGACTCCTTGAAAATCAGTTACACGTATCCGAGAATTAGCTCCCGCGTAGCTCCCGAACTGAAAGGAGTACTGCCGTGGCCACGCTCTACGTATCCTCCCGCACCATACGCTTCGACCCGGACGACCCTCAGCAGAGCATGTTCACCCTGCTCTACGGCGACGAGGTCGAAACCGGCGCCGCGCCCGGGACCGGCCGGGTCAGCGCCACCTATCGCGGCCGTCTGGGCAAGATCGACTCCGCCCGCCTGACGACGAAACACCCCTGCGAGCTCTACTTCATCGACGCCGGGCAGGGTGACGCCACGTTCATCGTCACGCCCGGGTTCAAGAAGATCCTGATCGATGGCGGACGCGGCGCCGAGGCGTTTCAGTTCCTCGTCTGGAAGTACCGCCTCGACCTCCCCGCCTCGCCGGACGTCGACATCGACCTCCTCGTGATCAGTCACGCCGACGAGGACCACCTCGCCGGTCTCAAGAACATCGTCGGCCACCCCCACATTCACGTGAAGCGCGTCATCCACAGCGGTATCGGCAAGTTCAAGTCCGGCTTCAACACCAAGCTGGGTGCGCGGGTCAACACACCGCAGGGTCTCATGCTGACCACCCGTCACGACGCGATTACCGACCTCGCCGGTCTCAGCCTGACCAGGGACATGGACGACTGGCGCAAGGTCATCGTCCAGGAGAACACGGCTTTCGGCGCTGTCGATTCGTCGAGTCCGCCGATAGACGTTGGCGACCCGGCGATCACGCTCACCGTTCTCGGCCCGCACCTCAGCCAGGTCAACGGCGCCCCCGCATACGCCTGGTTTGACGCGCCTTCAGACGCCGCCGGCGCTCACACCGTCAACGGTCACTCCGTCGTCCTGCGCCTGGACTGCGGCAACGTCCGGGTTCTCTTCCCCGGCGACATCAACATCGAGGGCTCCGATCACCTGCTCGCGCTGCCGGGATTCGCGGCGCAGGCGGCCTCGCACGTGCTCAAGGCCCCGCATCACGGCAGCCACGAGTTCACCCGGTCCTTCCTCGAAGCCGTGCGTCCTCAGACCACCGTGATCTCCTCCGGCGACGACCACGATTACGGCCACCCGCGCCCGAACTTCCTCGGCGTCATCGGCGCGGCATCACGCTCCGACGAACCGCTGGTGTATTCGACGGAGCTGGCCGGCAACTTCATCGTCGACGCTGACGCCGCGGCCGCCGACGCCACCGACGACGCGAACGCGCTCAACGGCGCGCTGATTGGCCAGGCGCGGCGCCGCTTCAAGCGCTACCTCAACGGTCTGATCAACGTGCGCACGGATGGCACCACCATCTATACGGCGCGGCGGGTGGCTGCGTC
>DATDOP010000276.1:0-8287 GCA_035293185.1 Dehalococcoidia bacterium
GCTGAGCAAAGTCCGTTCCGCAGTTGAATTCATCATCGGCCGCGGCGAGAAGTCGCCCAGCGGCGAGATCGGCCTGACGCCCCGCGCGAAGAAGGTCATCGAACTCGCCGTCGAAGAAGCGCGACGCCTCAACCACAGCTACATCGGCACCGAGCACCTGCTGCTCGGCCTCGTCCGCGAGGGCGAAGGCATTGCCTTTGGCGTCCTGGAGTCGCTGGGTGTGAGCCTGGAGCGCGTGCGCACGGAGACGGCGCGCATCCTCTCCCAGACCACGCCCCAGAGCGCCGGCTCCGGCGGACGCACCAGCACACGCACGCCAACCGTCGACCAGCTGGGCATCGACCTGACGGCCGCATCGCGCGCCGGCAAGCTCGACCCGGTGATCGGCCGCGGGCGCGAGATCGACCGTGTGATCCAGATCCTCTCGCGACGCACGAAGAACAACCCGATCCTGATCGGCGAGCCCGGCGTCGGCAAGACGGCGATCGTCGAAGGGCTGGCGCACCGCATCGTGGAAGGCGACGTGCCGGAGACGCTGCAGGGCAAGCGCCTGCTGACGCTGGACATCGGTTCGCTGGTGGCCGGCACGAAGTACCGCGGTGAGTTCGAAGAGCGCCTGAAGAAGGTGATCGAGGAGATCAAGAACTCCGGCAACTGCGTGCTGTTCATCGACGAGATGCACATGCTCGTGGGCGCAGGCGCCGCGGAAGGCGCTGTCGACGCGGCGAACATCCTGAAGCCATCGCTGGCCCGCGGCGAGCTGCAGTGCGTCGGCGCGACCACGCTGGACGACTACCGCAAGCACATCGAGCGTGACTCGGCGCTGGAGCGCCGCCTGCAGCCGATCATGGTGGAGGAGCCGAGCGTCGAAGAGACGATCGAGATCCTGCGCGGCGTCAAAGAACGCTACGAGGAGCACCACAAGCTGACAATCGCCGATTCGGCGCTGAAGGCCGCTGCCGAGCTGGCAGCACGCTACGTCTCCGACCGCTTCTTGCCGGACAAGGCAATCGACCTGGTCGACGAGGCCGCGTCGCACGTGCGCATCCGCAAGGCGTCGACGCCGCCGTCGTTGCAAGAGGCGCTACGAGGCCTCGAGAGCCTGCGCAAGGAGAAGGACCAGGCGATCGGCGCCCAGCAGTACGAGTTCGCCGCGGAACTCCGCGACCGCGAGCTAAAGCTGCAGGAGCGCATCGAGAAGATGGAAGAGGGCATGGCCGAAGAGGGCCTGATGCCCAAGGCCATCGTGGGTGAAGAGGACATCGCCGAGGTGGTCGCGATGTGGACGGGCATCCCGGTCACGCGCATCGCCAGCGAAGAGTCCGAGCGCCTGGTGCACATGGAAGACTACCTGCGCGACAAGGTCATCGCCCAGGGCGAAGCGATCACTACGATATCGAAGGCAGTCCGCCGCTCCCGCGCCGGCCTCAAGGACCCGAAGCGCCCGATCGGCGTCTTCCTGTTCCTCGGGCCCACCGGTGTCGGCAAGACGTACCTGCCGAAGATCCTGGCCGAGTTCATGTTCGGCAGCCAGGACTCGATGATCCGGCTGGATATGTCGGAGTTCATGGAGAAGCACAACGTCTCGCGCCTGGTCGGCGCCCCTCCGGGGTACGTCGGCTACGACGACGGCGGCCAGCTGACCGACACGGTGCGGCGTAAGGGCTACTGCCTGATCCTGCTGGACGAGATCGAGAAGGCGCACCCGGACGTGTTCAACATGCTGCTGCAGGTCTTCGACGACGGCAGCCTGACGGACGCCAAGGGCCGGAAGGTCGACTTCCGCAACACGATCATCATCATGACCTCGAACGTCGGCTCAGACCTGATCCGCCGCGAGAGCGCGCTGGGCTTCTCGACCAACACGGACGAGGCGAAGACCGAGGAGCAGGTCTACAAGCGAATGAAGGACAAGGTCACGGAGGAGCTGAAGCGCGTCTTC
Organism: Dehalococcoidia bacterium; assembly: GCA_035293185.1. Lineage (GTDB taxonomy): Bacteria > Chloroflexota > Dehalococcoidia > DSTF01 > WHTK01 > WHTK01. The sequence continues at coordinate 1,943 of DATDOP010000276.1, forward strand.
CGGCCGGAGTTCCTCAACCGCATCGACGCGCAGATCGTGTTCCACGCGCTGGCGAGGGAACACATCCGCAAGATCGTCGACATCCTGCTGGTGGACGTGTCGAAGAACCTGATGACCAAGGGCATCAGCCTGGAGGTCACGGAGCCGGCGCGCGACTGGCTGGGCGAGAAGGGCTACGACCCGGTGTTCGGCGCGAGGCCGCTACGCCGCGTGATCCAGAACGAGCTGGAGGACCGGCTGAGCGAGGCGCTGCTGGAAGGGCGCTTCGGCCCGGCAGACACCGTGGTCGTCGACTGCGAAGGTGGCGAGATCGCGATTACGAAGCAGGAGACGCCGGAGCTGGCGGAGACGAGTACGTAGCGAGTTTCCAGCCGTCAGCAATCAGCTTTCAGCAGAGACAGGCCCCGGAGATTCCGGGGCCTCTTCATTTTGGGCGAGTGGGCGCAGTGAGGCTACAGAGAGACCTGTCTGTGGCGCATGATCACGCTCTCCAGGAGGCCGATGGCGATGAAGACGGTGACCAGCGAGCTGCCTCCCTGGCTGATGAACGGAAGCGGCGGCAAACTCGCCGACCTCAACGTCATGCTGGTCCTCGTGGAGCACACGACGAATAACGACGGCAGCGCACACTCAGTGTTGTAGGAGTGGAAGGCGTAGGCTGCGGGGGCGTCAGACGCCGGGGTGACAGAACCAGTCGCTGGGATTTGAGACCATCGGCCATTAGCTACAACCACAGAGGCCCCGAGCTGTCTTTACACGATTCAGCCCGGCTAGTTCAGAGTGCATCGAACGGTCCTCGAGGGAAGAGACTCCACCCGTGAGCTCAGATATTTCACCAGCGTCCAGCACGGTACCCCATCGGCAACGTCTTGGCCAGGGAGCAGGCTGATGCTGGCATAGGCCTGCATGGTCCCGACCGTTGGTGTGCCCCTCTCCGGCGGAACCGTGGAACAGAAGCCCCGGAGTATTGTGTCTCGTGACTCGGGTCTCGGTTCAGCCGAAGCCGGCCACAGGCGCCCGGCGGCGAATTCCTCGGCACAGGGAGGTTCTTCCTCTCCTTGCGGATTCGCGGCTGAGTAGAAGACGATGATGGCCACAGACTCAAGAGTCCGAACGCCCGAGGAATCAGGGAGCGAGAACTGAAGCCAACCCGGCTCGAAGAAGTCGCGGATCGTGCATTCACTGACCATTGAGTGGGTAACCGGTGAACCCGCAGGGATCATGTACTCGACAAGGTCGACGCATGCGTGCGTCCGTGTCGGAGAATCTGCGTAAGTCCTGACTTTTAACAGATCTCCGGGTCTGAGCTCTTCCGGTGGAGCCGGCGTGGAAGTCGGAGGGCCGACCTCTGGCACTTCACTCGCGTGACACGCGCTGAGAAGTAGCACCGTAGCGAGAGCCAAGAACCCCAAGTGTCTGGCTGCGGGCGGTACTTTCATGCGGGTAGGAACCGAAGGCGCAGCGAGGCTACAGAGACACCTGTCTGTGGCGCATGATTACGCTCTCTAGCAGGCCGATGGCGATGAAGACGGTGACCAGCGAGCTGCCTCCCTGGCTGATGAACGGCAGCGGGATGCCCGTGACCGGGAAGAGCCGGATGTTGACGCCGATGTTGATGAACGCCTGGAAGAGGACGAAAATCACGATCCCCACGGCAATCATGCGCCCGAACACGTCCTGGGAGATCGCGGCGGCGCGGAGGCCGCGGAAGAGCAGCAGGATGAACAACGAGAACAGGACGACCGCGCCGACGAAGCCCAGCTCCTCGCCGAGGACGCTGAACACGTAGTCGGTGGTCTGGGTGCGCAGATAGTCGAGCTGCGTCTGGGAGCCGTGCGTCAGGCCCTTGCCGAACAGGCCGCCGGAGCCGACGCTGATCTCAGCCTGCAGGATGTTGAAGCCGGAGCCGAGGGCATCGCGCGTGGGGTCGAGGAAGAGGCTGACGCGCTCGCGCTGATACTCCGTGACGACGATGATCAGGCCGAACGGCGCCATCGCCACGACCATGCCGATGCTGCCGAGCACGTGGCGCATGTCGGCGCCGGCCATGATTACCATACCGAGCCAGACGAAGAGGAAGATCGACGCTGAACCGAGGTCAGGTTCGGCGAATACGAGCAACGCCGGAACGGCGGCCATCGCCAGCGAGGTGAGGAAGACGGACAGCTCTTTGACGCGCTCGGCGTTGTCGGAGAGGTATTTCGCGAGGCCGAGGATGACGACGAGCTTGCCAATCTCGGACGGCTGCAGGCGCTGGCCGCCGATATCGATCCAGCGCTTGGAGCCAAACTCCGACTCGCCGACCGCGAGCACGAACAGCAGGATCGCGATCAAGCCGAGGTACATGCCGGCCGAGCCCGCGGCCAGGAATCGATAGTCCAGGCGCGAGACGAAGAGGCAGAGCGCGATGCCGACGAGCGCGAACGCCAGCTGCCTGCCTACCGGGCCCTTGATCACCTCCGCTGGCGAACCGCCCGAGGCCGTCAGCGAGCCGCTGTAGATCAACAGCAGGCCGTAAACGGTCAGCGCCAGCGCGGTCGCCAGCAGGACGAAATCGAAGGGACGCGGGTCGCGCCAGCTGATCATCGCGAGCCGTCCTGAGCGGCGTTGAGCTGGTTGAAGTAGAAATCGATGATCCGGGAGGCGATGGGCGCTGCCGTGCCGGAGCCGTTGCCCTCCTCGACGAAGACGACGACGGCGATCTCCGGCTTGTTGAAGGGCGCGAAGCCGGTAAACCAGCCGTGCTCCCTGTACCTGCCGGGTGCAATCTCCTCGCCGAACTCCGCTGTGCCGGTCTTGCCCGCCACGACGACGTTGCGCACCGCGCCGGTGAAGGCGGCGCCATCGGCGACAGACTGGCGCATGGCCTCACGCATGATGTTGATGTTGCGCGCGTCGACGTTGAGGTTGCGCTTCACGGTCTGGCGGCGCAGGGGAATCGTCCTGCCCTCGGCGTCGGTCAGCTCCTTGACGACATGAGGGATGAGGACGTTGCCACCGTTGGCCACGGCCGCTGTCACGAGTACCATCTGCAGCGGCGTGGTGGCCACGTAGCCCTGGCCGATGCCGAAGTTGTAGGTATCGCCGAGCAGCCAGCCCTCGCCGAACGTGGCTTCCTTCCAGGCGGAGTTGGGGACGAGGCCCTCAGACTCGCCCGGGAGGTCGATGCCGGTGTTCTCGCCGAGGCCGAAACGCGACGCCCAGCCGGCCAGCCGTTCGACGCCGAGGCCCTGGAACTTGAGCTTCCCGTCTTCGCTATAGCCGCCGGAGAGGTAGTAGAAGTAGACGTCGGACGACATGGCGAGACCGCGGTAGAAGTTCATCGTGCCGAGGTCGGAGCGCCAGTCTCTGAAACGGTCGAACTTGCCCGGCAGGTACTCGTTCTCCACGTCGAGGTAGCCAGGGCTGAAGACCTCCGTGCCGGCGTTCGCCACGCCCTCCTGCAGCGCCGCGAGGCCGGTGACCTGCTTGAAGGTACTGCCGGGCGCGTACATCTCGGAGATGGCGTGGTTGAGCATTGGCTTTGCCGGGTCCCGGGTCAGACGCTCGAGGGCCTGCTCATCGACCTCGCCGCTGAACACGTTGCTGTCGTAGTTGGGCAGCGAGACCAGCGTGAGGATGTCGCCGCTGTGAACGTCGATGACGATGGCGGCGGCGTTCTTCGACTTGCCCATGCCGGCCTTGAGGAACTCCTCGACTTTGCGCTGCAGGTCGATGTCGATTGACAGCACGACGTTTCGGCCCGCGACGGCGCCGACTTCATCGATGACGCTGATCTCGCGGCCGGAAGCGTCCGTCTCCACGAAGCGCGTGCCCGCGACGCCGCGCAGCAACGCCTCGTAGGTGTACTCGACGCCGGCCTTGCCGATACGGTCGTTGTAGCTGTATCCGGAGGTCTCGAGCAGCGCGAACTCTTCCTGGTCCACCGGGCCGACGAAGCCCACGATGTGCGACAGCAGCTCGCCTTCCTTGTACTCGCGGATCGGCTCGACCACGACGCGCAGGCCGGGCAGAATCGCGAGCTTCTCGCGCATCGCGAAGGCCGTCTCGTTGCTCAGGTTGTCCTTGACCACGACCGGCGTGAACGGGTCGTTAGAGTTGCGGCGCTCCTCGATCAGCGCCTCGATCTCGCTGGCAGGACGGCCGGTGAAGTTCTGCACGGCGATGCTGATGCGCGTCTCCTCGCCGTCCGGCACGTCGGCGGCGACGATGGCCGCGGCGAAGCTGGCGCGGTTCTCAACGAGAGGAGTGCCGTCGCGGTCGTAGATCAGGCCGCGCGTGGGCGAAATCGGCTCCTGGCGCAGGCGGTTGGTCTCAGAACGCAGACTGTACTTGTCGCCGTTGACCAGCTGCAGACGTGCCAGCTGGATGGTGAGGATGCCGAACAGCAGGATAACCAGCAACCCGAAGTAGAAGATCTTCTCGCGCACGCCACGAGACTCGTCGCTCTCCGGCGTCAGCGGTTCGGAGCTCCAGGGCCTGCGTCCCGTCTGGTAGCCCACTAGGACACCCGCCTACGCATAGACGGTCCGCCGCTGCGCCGGGCTGGCCAGGGTCATCAGGCCGTAGAGCGGCACCAAAACGAACACGTTGATCAGCGCCGTCGGCACGATGATCCGCGTCGAGGCGACGAGCCAGTCGCCGGACTGCCCCTCCAGAGTGAAGACCGCCAAGTGGACGTAGTTGTAGAAGAGAGACATGACAATCGTGAAAGCGATCGCCATGATCAGGCCGCCCTCGCGTAGCTGGGAGCCGCGCAGGTCTTGCAGAAAGGCGAGCGGCGCCAGGCCGATAAGGGCCGTACCGGTGGGCGCGCCATCGACGAGACCGAGGAGCACGCCGCCGATCGGCGCGAAGATGAACGCCTCACCGGCGCCGCGCACGATCAGCCAGGCGATCAGCAGCAAGAGCATGAGGTTGGGTTGCAGGCCGTAGACGCGAAACATCGGCAGGACGGACGCCTCCAGCAAGGCGACCAGGACGAGCAGCGGCAGCCCGATGTAGTAGCTCACGGCGTCGTGATCCTGGTGGGGACGAAGCTGGTCATGACGAGGACGGTCTCGAGGCGGGAGAGGCTGGCGAGCGGCTCCACCGTGACGCTGCGGAACAGCTCCTGGCGGTTGGCGCTCACGCCGGTGACCTTGCCGATGACGAGGTCTTTGGGATACGTGCCGCCGAGGCCGGAGGTGATTACGGTATCGCCCTGCTTGACGGCTGCGTTCTGGTCGACGAACTCCATCGAGAGGCGGCGGTTGTAACCACCGGCGACGACACCCTGCGCGCGCGACTCCAGCAGGATGCCGCTGACCGCGCTATCGACGTCCGTGACGAGCGTGACCCAGGCGTGATCGTCCTCAACCCTGGAGACCGTCCCGACGAGCGTGCTGCCCTCCGTGACTACGGGCATGCCAACTTTGACGCCGTCCTCGCGGCCGGCGTTGATCGCGACGAGCTGGCGTAGATTGCTGGGGTCGCGGGCGACGACGCTGGCGGTGACGAACTCCTGGTTCGCGAGCGCATCGCGGGTGCCCAGCAGACGCTCGAGCTCATCGGTACGCGTTGCTTCTTCGCGAAGGCGCGCGATCTCGGCGTTGAGGCGCTCGGTTTCGGCGCGCAGGGCTTCGTTTTCGCGTGTCAAATCGCGGACGTCGCCGTAGTTGGCGACGATGTCGGCGATCGGCTCAGCGGCGGAGCGCAGCAGCGTCTCAATCGGCGAAAGGACCGTGTAAGAAACGTCTTCGACCGGACGCAGGAGGCCGATTCCGGAGAGGGCGAGCAGCAGGAAGCCTGCCCCCATGACGCTGGCAAACCAGGCCGCACTCCTTGCAGTCAGGAGCAACTCCCTCCTGCCGCCGCGAAGCCGGGCGACATGGGCGGTTTAGTTAGCGCGGCGGCTTTCGCGTTGCGAGCGATGACTGCACCTTGGAGAGCATTTGCGTCTCTTCCAGCGCCTCGCCGCAGCCCCGGACCACGCAGGTCAGCGGATCGTCCGCCACGTAGACCGGGAACTTCGTGTCCTGCTGAAGACGCCGGTCCAGGCCGCGCAGGAGCGCGCCGCCGCGTCGCGACCGAAGCCGATCAGGAACGCGCCCGCGGCGTCGACGCGCACCGGGTTACCGTCGAGGGACGCCTTGGCGCCGGGCTCGGTAGTGCCGATCACCAGGCCGCCCTGGATCAGCGGTCCGTCCAGGCTGAGCGTGCCGGCGGAAGCCGTCGCCGACGCCGGCAGGAACAACAAGGCGAGCGCAAATCGGAAGCGCGCCGTCACAGCAGCGTCCCCTGGCGCCCGTCGCCGCCGGGCTTGGGTTTCTTCGGTTTTGCATTCTTTCCGCCACGGCCAGCGAC
>DATDOP010000277.1:0-12067 GCA_035293185.1 Dehalococcoidia bacterium
TCTGCGAAGACCATGACGATTGCCGCGGCCGCCGCGAATTGCAGAAGCGTCGCGGAAGGACGGTCCGCGAAGACTTCCATGCGGAAGACATACAGCACCGCGACGCCTACCACGGCGTAGCCGAGCACGAGTAGATCGTCCGGCATATTGACCGCGAAGGGCAGGAAGGTGAGTCCTCGCTCCAGCTGCCTGCCCATGCTCTCGTGAAACGTCAGATAGTCGTCGATCGCGAAGACCAGCAGGCCGATGCCGCCGATCGCCCAGAGGAAAATGCCGGCCGCCTCCTCCGAATCCGAGCCCTGCCGTTGCTGCCAGAACAGACGGTAGGCGACGATGCCGCAGAGCCCGGCGACAAACAACTGCACAACGTCGATGGTCGCCATGACGTTGCGCTCGTCGAACCACCACACCGAGGTGCGATCGGAGTCCACGTAAAGGTAGGCACCAATGAGCAGCGCCGTGATGTCGAAGGCGAGCAGCGCGGCGATCAACCGCCCGTGCCTGGCCACGTCACCGACGCGTTCCTTCAGGTCCTCGTGCCAGCCACCGCGAAGGAAATGACGCAGTCCGCGTCGGGGCGGTTTCTCTTGCGCCCAGTAGATGAAGAGAGCGTCCAGGTGCAGCCGCCGGTAAGCCTGGAAAGGCAGCTTTCGTGACACCTGGTCCAGCGGGATTACGAGGAGCAGACTGTCGCCGGCCAGCGCCGGGCTGAAGAAGTAAGCCAGCCGTCCGAAGCCGGGCAGCAGTGCGAACAGCATGACCAGGACCGTGTGGCAGCGCCGCGCCCGGACGGGGGGTGTGCGGTGCAGCAGGCCGCCTGCCTCTGCCTTGAGACGCAGGCCTAGCGTGTAGAGAAAGCGCGCCGTGGCCCCGAAGGGAAAGCGCAGCGGCAGGCTGATCGCGAAGTGGGCGCCGGCGTGGAGAAACGCGGCTTCGGCCTCCGGCGCGTTCAGCGTGCGCAAAAGCTGGTCGCGGCGTCGTTCATCGATGCGCCCTTCGTCGACCCACTGGTCGACGCCGTTGCGCAGGAATTCGTTCGTCCTGGCCTGGCCCCTTTCGAGGAGTGCCGTTAAGCGAGCCATCGCCTGGGGGTTTCCAGAACTCTCAACGTAGCGCGCAAGCAACGGGTCAGATAGCGCGGCTCAGCGGTGTGCCATTGGTCCGCGGCGGTCTCGTAGCGGCCAATCGCTTCTATCAGCTGAGCGTGGCCCTCATCCAGCGCCTCCGTGATCTCTGCCGAGTTGCGCGTGACGTAGGCGCGCAGACGTTTGACGTCGATGTCGTCGAAGGAGGGGAAGATACCTTCACGGACCAGCCTCGGGATGGCGGACACCGGGTAGAGGAAGGCGACCAGGCTGGACTCGAGATCGATGATCCGGTAGGTGCCTTCCCTGGTCTCGATGAAGTTCGTGATCGCGTGCGGGTTATAGGGCGTCACCTGCCAGGTGGGCAGGCCCGCCTCGAGGAACTTCTCGTCCAGCTGCTTGAGGAAACGCCAGACCTGCTTCTTGTGCGGCGGTTCCGCGCCTCTGACCAGCTCTGTCACGAAGTCGTGGCCGCCGGAGGGGACGTCCTGCACGTCGACGACGTCGGCGACGAGGTCGTGGCCGAACCAGAATCGCGCGAGCAGGTCGACGATGATGCGGCGCTGGCGCGCGGCTTCCAGGGCGGCGTGGTTCTCGACGTAGGGAAAGGGAGCCTGGAAGGCGAGCCAGTAGAGCAGGCGCACGTAGCGCTTCGGGTGGTAGACCTTGTGCGCCAGGTTGTGCTCGAAGTCGAGATCGACCGAGCTGCTGATCGAACCAGTGTGCACCACGCCTTCGGGATAAAGGGACTCATCCTTTGCGACTGTCATGATCACATCCAACCTCTAGCGACGTGGTATTCGGCGGTGTCTTCTAGAAGGCTACCTTTTGTGCGACGCTGCCCACAGTGCCACAACGCCCCACGGCAGGAGCCGATCGTCCCTATCGCCCGGTTCTTTTGTCTGGTGAACCAGAGAGACAGAGGTCAGCGCATGTCAGTGACGGCAATCGACGTTAGCCAGGACGAGTCCGAGATTGCAGCTTACGTTGCCGAGGGACTCACGGTTGGGCCGGGCGAGGCCGTGGGGTCGATAGTCGAACGCATCCGGCGCGGTCCGGAACCGCCACTCTGGCTGGCCGTGTGCGAAGACGGGAGGCTGCACGGCATCCTGGCGACGGCGGACTTGCTGCACGCTGCATCGGACGCGACGGCGGGCTCGCTGGCGAGGCCTGCGAGGACGCTGGTGCAGGCCACGTCACGCGCGGAAAGGGCCGCCTGGCTGGCGGCGCACGCGGGCTCTGAGGTCGTCGCCGTCGAAGACGAGGATGGACGCTTCGTGGGACTCCTGCCCGCGGTCAGATTGCTGCCGCTCCTCGTCCGCGAGCACGAGATCGACCTGGCGCGCGTCGGCGGATTCCTGAGCGGCTCGCGGCAGGCGCGGACGGCCAGCGAGGAGCCGGTGACGCGTCGCGTGCTGCACAGGGCGCCGTGGCTGCTGTTGGGCCTGCTGGGCGCCGTGCTGTCGGCGCGCATCGTCAGCGCCTATCAGACCGAGCTGGAGGAGACCGTCGCGATCGCCTTCTTCCTGCCAGGCATCGTCTATATGGCCGACGCCGTCGGGACCCAGACAGAGACGCTGGTGATCCGCGGCCTCTCCGTGGGCGTCTCCGTCAGACAAATCTTGCGCCTGGAGATCCTAACGGGCATCGTGGTGGGATTGCTGCTCTCAATCGCGCTCTTCCCCATGGCCTACTTGATCACGGGCGAAACGGACCTCTCGTTGGCGATTGCGGTCTCACTCATGGGCTCGACGGCCTGCGCCACGCTGGTGGCGATGACGCTCCCCTGGTTGATGACGCGCCTGTCGTTCGACCCGGCGTTCGGTAGCGGCCCACTGGCGACCGTGATTCAGGACCTGCTTTCGATCCTGATCTACTTCGTCGTCGTCCTGGCGGTAGTCGGGTGACGCAGCCCCAGCCTACCCTGCGGCGCAGTTTGGGCCTGCTGGAGACCACGCTCGCGGGCATCGGCATCATTCTCGGCGCCGGCGTCTACGCCCTGGTCGGCGCCGTTGCAGACGAGGCCGGCAGCGGCATCTGGGTGTCGTTCGTGCTGGCTGCGGTTGTGGCTTCCGTGATCGGGCTGTGTTACGCGGAGCTGGCATCGATGTTCCCGCACAGCGGCGCGGACCACGAATACACGCGCCAGGCGCTGGGTGCCCGTCCGGCCTTCGTCGTCGGCTGGCTGATGGTGATCGGCAACGTGATCGCGGCGGCCACGGTTGCCCTGGGCTTCGGCGGCTACTTTCACACGTTCTTCGACGTGAGCCCGACCCTCGTGGCGATCGCCGCGCTGGCGGTTGCCATGGTCATTGCCTTCATCGGCGTCGAGGAGACGGTCAAAGTGATGATCGTCGGGACGCTGGTCGAGGTGGGCGGACTCGTGCTCGTGATTGCGGTGGGCGTGCCCGACCTGCCGGACGCTCCCCTGACGACGTTCGACCACGGTGCGTCGGGCGTCCTGAGCGGCGCCGCGCTGGTGATGTTCGCGTACATCGGCTTCAACGAGATCGCCACGTTGGCGGAAGAGGCCGAAAACCCGACCCGCAACATACCCCTGGCGATGGTCCTTTCGATCGCGATTACGACCGTGCTGTATATCCTGGTCGCCATTTCGGCCCTGGCGGTGCTGGGTGCCGAGGCGCTGGCGGCGTCCGAGACCCCGCTGGCCGACGTGGCGCGGGACGTGCTGGGCGATCGCGCGTCCGACGCGGTGGCGATCATCGCGCTATTCTCCACGGCGAACACGATGCTGCTGCTGCTGGTGGCGGCCAGCCGCATGATTTACGGCATGGCGCGGACGGACGCGCTGCCGCGCTTCCTCGCCTGGGTCTATCCCCGGCGGCAGACTCCAATGCGCGCGATAGTGATATCAATGTTGCTGGCGTCTGCCTTCGCGATGACCGGGGAGCTCGCGTTTGTGGCCGGCGCCACCAACTTCGCGGTCTACGTCGCGTTCGCGGCCGTTTGCATCTCGCTGGTGGTACTGCGCTACAAGCAGCCGGACACGTCGCGACCGTTTCGCGCTCCAATGGCCATCGGGCGCCTGCCGTTGCTGCCGCTCGCCGGGCTGGCGCTGGTGGCGCTGCAAGTCGCCTACCTGGAGCTCGGCGTGCTGGCCCTTGGCGGCGTGCTGTTCATCTCCGGAGTCGTGGCGATGCAGGTGCTGTCATTGTGGCGTCCGGCGTCGCGCGGCGGAGCGTAAGGCCGTTTGGCCTGCGAAGATTGTCATTCGGCACTGTCACGGGAACGGGCAGTCAGACTAGAGTGATATGGTTGGGCAGCCCGGCCATCGCGGCTGCAGGTTGGCATGCCCGGCCGCAAAGAGAGGGAACACGCATTGGCTTATAACGTATTGATCCCGCTGGATGGCTCCCGCCTGTCGGAACGTAGTCTGGCTTTTGTGCCATCGCTCTCCCGCCTTGAGGGGTTTGGCCTGACGCTGGTGAGCGTCGTCAACCCGGAAGAGGACGTCAGCATGCTCGGGCACGCCGAGGCCTCTGACCGCGAAGCCAACGTGCTCCAGACCTATCTGCACGAGATCGCGGCGGACATGCTCAAACATCACAACCTCCAGGTCGCCACGGAGGTGCTCAGAGGCAACCCGGCAGAGGCTATTCTCGCCCGCCTGGCTTCGGGCACGACGGACCTGCTCGTGATTTCGACACACGGACGCTCCGGCATCGCCCGCTGGCGCATTGGCAGCGTCGCCGACAAGCTGATCCGCGGCGCGGGCTGCGAGACGCTGGTTGTGGGACCGCACGCAGCCGACACCGAGGGCTGGCTGGAGGCCGGCGCCGTGCAGCCGTTCAAGAAGATCCTGCTGCCGGTGGACGGTTCGGAGCTGGCCGAGCAGGCGCTGGCAGCAACCCAACGCTTCGCCAAGGCATTCGGGTCTGAGGTGCATGTCGTGCGCGTGATCAACGTCACGTCGTACGGCGATGGGCTGATGATGGAGTCGGTCTACACGCCGCAGCTGATCGACACGCTTCAGGAGGCTGCCGAAGAGTACGTGTCGGGCATGGCGAAGCGCCTCGGCGCCCCCGGCGGCGTCAGCACCAAGATCCTCGTCGGAAGCCCCGCGATGACGCTGGAGCAATACGCGGAAGTGAACTCGGTCGACCTGGTGGTCATGACCACTCATGGACGCGGCGGCGTCGCCCGCGCCGCGCTGGGCAGCGTCACGGACCGCATGCTCGGTGGCAACGCTCCCGTCCTGGTGGTGCGAGCGAAGTAGCAGCATCGTTCGAAACGCAACAAAAGAGGGCCGGCGCCCATTCAGGCGCCGGCCCTCTTTTATCCCCCAGGCTGGTCTAGCGTTGCTTCTGCCAGGCTTCGATCTCCCGGCGCAGCTTGTCTGAGATCGCGCGACAGGCGCAGGCCTGCTCGTGCTCCAGGTGCCAGGTGTAGCGCTGCTCATTCGTGGGGTTCTTGGCCATGACATGCGCCAGGTGCCATTCGCGATTCAGCTTTGACTTCATCTCCTGGCCTCGATCGTTGCGGGCAGAGCGGCAACGATTTCGTCCGCCCATGCGCGGATCGAGTCCCAGTCACGAAAGTCACCGTCCGGGGCCTTGAGAGCGGAGGTTAGCGCCTTCTCGACGAGGTTGAGGCGGCGCTTCTCCAGCTTGCCGGCGAATACCCGATGCTCGCGGGCTTTGACAGCTTGGTGTATGGCGAGGACGCCCTGCGGTTCGCCCTCAGGCTTCGGCGGGTCGCCGACGGGTCCGGAGGAGAAGAGCCAGACCGGCCGTGAAGCCAGCGTCTCCCGGTTTGTCTCCACGAATTGGCGCGCGCTCTTGAGCCAGCTGCCGGCATAGACCCCGCTGCCAATCACGAAGGCGTCGTAACCCTCTGCTTTGGCGCCGTCCAGGCTGGACAGCGTGGCGTCCAGGCCGGCGCCGTTGAGGACACAGGCGATCTGCTCGGCGATGCCATCTGTGGCGCCGTACTTGGATGCGTATCCGACGAGGATCTTCATCGAGCCCTCCTCAAGACGCGGCCGGCGCGCCTGCTACCGGTGTCGTGGCCTGCGGCTCGAAGCCCTGGCCGCCTGCGCCGCGGTAAATCACGAAGGCGAGTGCCCCGGCGCCCCAGATGCCGGCGAGGATGGCGGTGAGTGCGCCGATGAACGGTACGAGGATGGCGATTTGCAGAAGCAGCGTCCCCAACGCGGCCTCCAGGTAGGGCCGTTCGGTGCGCTCACGGTTGCCGAGGCCGAGCAGGAACAAGCCGAGGCGCGTGCCGGCAACGATGAACCCGAGGAAGCCCAGCGCCGGCAACAAGAACAGCAGGATGCCCAGACCCAGCGGTATGCCGATCACGGTGATGAACGCCAGGACGGCCACCATTGGGCCGCCGACCCAGAGGAACACCGTGCCGATGATCGAGTTGACGATGTCGCCGGTCATCAGGGTTGCGGCGTCGGTGAGCTGGCGCGCCCCGAATCGAGCGAACACCAGGGCGGCGATCACCATGGTCGCGGTCATTCCCAGCCAGAACAGGATCGAGAAGACGCCGGCGGCGGCAGCGAGGAAACGGAAGTTGTCGCGTTCGTGAATGTCGCCAGTCACCGTGGCACCCTGCGCGCGCACGAGGTCGCCCCGGACGGAGTTGACGTTGTCGACCACGGCGCTCGAGGCCAACTCGATGTCGCCGGAGATCACGGTCAGGTCGCCTTCGACGGAGCCGCTGATCAGGGCGTCTCCTTTGATCACGAGCACAAAGTCCGTGACGGTACCCGCCAGCGTCAGGTCGCCGTCGATGACGACAACCGCGCTTATCGTCTCGTCTGCGGGGATGGTCACGTCGCCGTCTACTCTGAGGATGAAGCCCTCGTCATCTTCGCTGTTCGGCGACTGAGCGTTGGCTGTGGCCGGTAAGCAGGTCAGCGCCAACGCGATTGCGAAGGTTGCCAGCCATTTCATGACGTTCGCTCCTCTTCTGACCGGCCTACGGACGGACTAGAAGCACCGGGATTCTCGACTCCCGCAACACCTCGTCGGCGACGCCGCCGTAAACGGCGCCGGGACCACGCGTGTGCGCGCCGCCCGCGCCGTAGGCGGTGAGGACGATGACGTCAGCGGCGGCGGCTTTCGCGGCGTCGAGAATTTGCTCGGCCGGCCTACCGGGCCGGACCCTGGCCTCGACTTTGATGCCGTCGGCCTCCAGCTCCTTGCGCACACCGTCCAGGTATCCCCTGGCGGCTGCCTGTTCCGTGTCTTCGTCCTGGCGCGACACGACGTCCTGGCTGAAGGCGGTTGTCGCCAGCGAAGGCGTCGCGACGGCTGCCAGCTCGGTCAGGGTATGCACGGCGCGCACCAGGTGAACGGTGGCCCCGAACTTCTGCGCCAGCGCTTTCGCGTGGTCCAAGGCAAGAGCGGCGGTCTGCGATCCGTCCAGGGGAACAAGGATTCTCTGATACATGACTGTCCCTTTCTGAGCCGTTATTCGTCTACTAGAGCAGGGCGTGAGCGGCTGGGCACGTGGCAAACGGCCCTGACTATCAGGCTCATCGGCCCCTGTACCTCGCCGCTTACGAGCTTAGGATGATCTTGGGAAATAATGCAGACCGGGACGTCTCGGAATGCAGCAAGGATGGCAGCGATGAAGGAGCAAACCACCAGGAACACCCGGCAATCTGTAACCACCCCGGTTTGCGAGGAGTGCGCTCAGGACGTGGAAGCCATTCGCACGATGTACGTGCACCTGACTTCGGGCAAGGTGACGGAGGTCCCAGGAGTCATCGATATCCAGGTTACTCAGGACAAGATCGTCTTGCAGCGTACCGGAGGCGTGCCCGCGGTATTTCCCCGGCGTGACGTTTACTTCGCCTGCTGCGATGCCGACGAGCAGCCGTCCTTCTGAGGGTCGATGATGAAGGCTGAGTCTCTGGCGTTGATACCGGTATTCGCCGCGGCGCCGCCGTTGCGCAAATGGCACATGCGTTGGGGCGCCACCACGGACGAAGCGACCCGTACGTTGCCGGGTGACGATCTCGTCACCGACGCTGTGGCCAGCACCCGGGCGATCACGATCAAGGCGCCGCCAGCCGCGATTTGGCCGTGGCTAGCGCAGATGGGGCAAGATCGGGCCGGCTTCTACAGCTACGATCTGCTGGAGCGAATGACCGGCGCCGGCATCCGCAACGCAGACCAGCTGATACCCGAGTGGCAAGAGCTGGCGCCGGGCGACTTGATGCGGACTTATCGCTATGTCCAACGGTTCGAGCCGTTGGGCTGGCCGGTTGAGATCGTGGACGCAGCGCGCGCGCTCGTGGTGCGCAATCTGAAGCGCACCTGGAGCTGGGCACTGGTGCTCGAACCCGCAGACGCGGGCACGACGCGCCTGATCGCGCGCACCAGGGCCTCTCGCAAAGGGCTTGTCGGGTCGATTTCTGAGGCACTGATCGCTGAGCCGGCGCACTTCCTGATGGAGATGGGCGTATTGCGGGGCGTCAAGCATCGAGCCGAACGTCAAGCGAGCACTACGACCGCTCTCGAAGGCATCGTCCCCGAAAGGGAGTTTCGTGACGTGATCTCCGTGACCGTCAACGCGACGCCCGCCGCGATCTTCGAGGCCTTGAGCAAGGTCACGGCCAACGAAATGCCTGTCGCCAAAGCGATGGGGACGATTCGCTATCTGCCGGGCCGCATCCTCGGCCGCCGCAACGTCGAAGCCGGTTCTGCAGAGCCGTTCATGGGGGTTCTACTCAAGACTGGTACCGTTGTGCTCGCGCAGGAGCCGGACCGCGAGTTGGTAGTCGGGAGCGCGGGGAAGTACCACCAGTTGCTGGACCAGGAGCCGGAGCCGTTTGCGTCCGCGGAGGAGTTCCACGCCTTTGCCAATCCAGAGTGCCAGAAGCTGGCGATGAGCATCCGAGTCGAAGCAACTGGAACCCCCGGCCTTAACCGCCTTGTGCTCGAGCACCGGACGCAGGCGCTCAGCGAAGCGTCAAGACGCAGATTCCGGCGTTATTGGCGGGTAATCAAACCCACGGGAGCGTTTGTCACGAAACAGCTGCTCTGGGCCATCAAGCGTCGAGCGGAGCGGGGTGCCGGAGAACAGGGCGACGCCGCGTAATCAGCCGCTCGTCCGGGTGCCGTAAGCTGATAGCCGGGGTGTTCCGGGTGCTTTTGGTTTAGCCTCGACATCTTGATGGCAGAAACAGAATCTGGTCGGGCTGCAGTGATGAACACAGATCGTGGCAGAGCACGCGATCACCGCGCTGCCGCGCTCGCGGGCGTCCTCCTCATCGGGGCAGGCGCGGCGATCCTGATGGGCATCATCACCGCCGAGGCGACGTACCCGGACACATACACGACGTTCGAAAACCAGATCAGCGACCTCGGCGCATCACGTCCCCCGGACAGCATCATCCGTGAGCCGTCCGCGACGATTTTCAACAGCGTCATGATCGTGACCGGCGCGATGATCCTGGTTGCCTCCTACTTCCTGCACCGGGCGTTCGACACCAGGAGGGTGACCATCTCGGTGGCTTGTATCGGAATCGGTGTGCTGGGAGTGGGTGTCTTCCCTGGCAACAACGCGACGCTGCATCCGATCTTCGCGCTGACCGCGTTTCTGTCCGGTGGCGTGGCCGCGTTGTTGTGCGCCAGGGTCCAGACGCTGCCTTTCCGGTTCGTCTCGAGAGCGCTGGGAGCGATTACGCTCGTGAGCCTCGCGATCGGGATGGGCGGTGAAGGGAGCGTGTTCTACGAGGAGCTCGGGGACGGCGGCATCGAACGCTGGATCGCCTACCCGGCGGTGCTGTGGCTGGTCGCGTTCGGCGCCTACCTCACGTCCCGCGGTGACGAAGCGCTCAACGCCTGAGCCCTTCGAGCAGAGTCGCCAGGGACTGACCTGAGACCAGCGTCTTGCAATGGACCCACAGAGAAAAGCGGCTCCCCAATATCTGGGGAGCCGCTTTGGATCGTGGCCTCGTGGCGGGCAACTAGCGCTGGGGCGCGGCCTCCAGCGCCGGCTCCGGCGCCGTCCACGTCTCGCGAAGTGCCCGGCTGCCCTCCCACCAATCGACGCTGCGCGGCAGGATGCACTCGCCGGACCGCTGGCGATACACCTCGGGCTGATCGACACCGGGCGGTATCGTGCCGTTTTCGCGCAGGGCCCTCGCGGCCGCAATCCAACGGCGTCGCGCCCGGATGATCATCGAGTCCGTCGTGCCGAGATGCTCGCGGTTGCGGGTGTAGATCGGCCCCATGGTCTCGGTCATCGCCATGTCTTGCTGGCGGATGCCGGGGATGCCGGTGTAGCTACGGTTGCTGCTCTGATCGTCGCGGTCGATCATGTAGTCGTTGTCCATGTTCTGCGTCAGGTTGAACCGGCCGTACCAGTCCGTGCCCTGCGGCACGTACTGGCCGTGGGTAAACAGCGGCAGCTTCTGGGTAACGTCCGGCATTTCGCCACGGTTGATCGGCATGTTGTAGCCGCGCGCCTCGGCGCCGTCGGTGCGGACGTGGATCTCCCACTGCAGCGTGTGCTCGTCGTCCATCGGCACATAGGCGTTCATCTTGGCGATCGGGCCCAGGTCGCCGGCGGCCTGCTCCGCGTAGAACGGGAAGAAGACGTGGCCGATGCGCCAGTAGTAGGTGTCGGCCTCCGCCGGGCGGTAAACGCCGTAGGAGCAGCCGAAGTCTGAGTCGCGCACCACGAACTTGCCGGCGCGCTGGGCGAACTGGTAGGCGTTGAATGTACCCGGCGTCTGGTCCTCCAGCGTCTCGGAGCCCATGTGCAGGAAGACGAAGTGGATCGTGTCCAACTCGCCCTCAATGCCCTGCATCCAGTTGTTCGGGCGGGAGATGACCTTGATCTTCTCCGGGTCCGTATTGAGGATGTTCGCCTCGATGTCCGGCAGAGGCGGCGGCACCTCGCGCGGCCCCATGTAGGCCCAGATGATGCCGTTGCGCTCGTGCGTGGGGTAAGCCGTCGCGCGCACCTTGTTCTTGAAGTTGGACTCGGCGGGCTCAGACGGCATGTCGACGCAGGTGCCGGCGCCATCGAACTTCCAGCCGTGGTAGACGCAGCGCAGGCCCTCTTCCTCGTTGCGCCCGAAGAACATGCTGGCGCCGCGGTGAGGGCAGGCGTCCTGCATCAGGCCGATCTTGCCGGAGGTCATGCGAAAAGCGATCAGCTTCTCGCCGAGCAGCATGACGCGCAGCGGTGGGCTGTCCGGCCCCGGCAGCTCGTCAGAGCGCACAGCCGGCAGCCAGTACTGGCGAAACAGATCGCCCATCGGCGTGCCGGGCCCGACGCGACAGAGAAGCTCGTTATCCTGGGTGCTAAGCATGCACGTCCTCCATCTCCGCTGACAATTCGTCACCGTGTTGACAATCCAAGCGTATGAGTTGGCCGGAAATCCGGGGTAGGGCCGTTTGGCCCGTAAACGGCCCTATCTACCAGGCGCTCTCCAACACCGCCTCGACCAGGTCGTCGGTGCTGATCGGCTTGTAGAGGACCTTGCGCAGCGGCTGGTGATCGCGGATGGCGTTGGGGCGCTGGGCGAGGATGAAGGTCGGGCCTTCGTAGCCGAAGGCCGAGGGGTCGAGGGAGGCGTCGCCCGGTTCTGAATCCCAGAGCACCAGCTGCGGCGCGAACTCCAATAGGGCGTCACGTTCCTGGTCAGCGTCGGTCGAAACACACACCAGGCTGCCGCGCGCGGCGAAGATGTTGGCCAGGACGTGCAACAGCGGAGAACTGGAGCCCACAAACAGAATGCGTGGCATATACGCAAGTATCGCGACACCAGCGCCGCGACGCAGGTGCCATTTGTCCCTACCTGTTCAGATCGCCGAGTTGTGGACGGTGGGCTTGGGCGGCGCGGCGACGGCGATGCTCAGCGCGGAGGCGAGCCAGATCGCGATGACGAGGCCGAAGGCGATGTGCCAGCTGCCGGTCAAATCGAAGAGGCCGGCAACGGCGATCGGGCCGGTGGCGGCGCCGGCGATCTGCAACGGCCGCATGAT
>DATDOP010000278.1:0-3330 GCA_035293185.1 Dehalococcoidia bacterium
TGCTAAAGACCTACCAGTGCCGGTTCGCCTGGTTCCAGTACTGGTTCGCCGGGTCGTCCGCGCCGTCGATCAAGCCCTGCACGTAGCTCGAGAAACGCGAGTTCGTCTCGATCTTCAGCAGCGCCGTCTTTTGCACCTTCAGGCAGGCGATCTCCGACTCTTTGCCCGAAAACGTCTGGTTCTGCGCGAACTGCGCGCTGTGGTTGGCGTCGTGCACGATCGTGCCCGCGAACCAGATCAGCTGCTGGTCTGTCGTATATCCCGGCACGTGCGCGGTCTCGTCGCCGACTTTGAACCGTTTCTCCTTCACAACCATGCCTGAGCCCGCCGTCACCGATTCGATAATCCAGACGTTATCGGCCACCAGCTGGTACTCCGGCGCCGCCTTCGTCTTGAGCAGGTCCAGCGCCTGCTGCGTCCACGTCTTGAACGCGTCGGCGCCGCGGATCTCGAATCCCGCTGGTCTGGTTGTCGCGGTGGGCGACGGCGCCGTGGTCGGGGCCGAGCGCGTGGGTTCCGTGGCCGTTGACTGCGAAGACGCCCCTGTGGGAGCGGTCGCGCTGCCGCCCTTGGAGCCGCCACCGCAGGCCGCCGCGATCAGCCCGCCGCTGAGCAGCAGGAACTCCCGGCGAGATCGCCTGATCGCCAGCAGTCGATTCGCGTCCAACTAGGAAGCCTTGTAGCGCCGCCCGCGTTCCGCGCGCACCCGCTGCTTCTTGAACTCGAACACCGGCACGCCGTAGCCGCAGCTGGTCTGCGTGCTTTCGACCGTGATGTCGATCACCTGGCGCATCGGCAGCTCGATGTCCTCCGCCGGGGCGCTGAGCATCAGGTCCCGCAAGGGCGATTCGTCCAGTGGCGTGACGGTTGCTGTGCCGAACAGCCGCACCACGGCCGCGTCGTTGCCGTTCATCGACATGACCATGACG
This sequence comes from Dehalococcoidia bacterium, assembly GCA_035293185.1. Taxonomy (GTDB): domain Bacteria; phylum Chloroflexota; class Dehalococcoidia; order DSTF01; family WHTK01; genus WHTK01. The sequence goes on from DATDOP010000278.1 coordinate 930, forward strand.
GTAATCGCCCCGCCGGCGCCGGCGTGGCGAGCCGTCTGGTTGCCGCTGCCCGTGTAGTCCAGGTAGGCCACGCGGTGCTCGTCGATGATATGCAGCGGCGAACCGCCCTTCGGCGACAGGTTGACGGGCCCCTGGTTCGATGGACCGCGGCTCATGTCCGGCGCCGCGCTCGCCACGAAGAACATTGGCGATTCCCGGATCAGCGCCATTTGGTCCGGCGTGATGCAGTCGTGACTCGTAGCCATAGATGGACTCTCCTGGCAAGTACTTTAGCGCCTGTAGACGGAAATGAAACCGGGGAACGCGACGATTTCTTGACCACGGGCCTGTCGGATGGCAGCCAGCTTCGCTGTGCCGCAGGCGGCTTTCAGACATCCTGATCACGAACAATGGTGGCGTTGATCTCCTCTACCCAGCGTCCTGCGCGCCAGGCCTGGAATACGTAGCGTTTGCCGGCTTGCGTGCGGACCTCGAAGCTGCCGAGAAACGGTATCGAGAGCAGTGAACGCAGGATGGACCGAGACCCGACCTGTGCAATCTCCTCTCGCCTTAGCTCAATGTAGGACGGCGCGAAGCTGAACTTGAAGCGTTGGTGGTGGAAGATCAGTCGCCTATCCGTCAACCAGAGCGCACCATAACCTTGGCCTAGATTCGACCACCAGCCACCGCTCAGTGTTGCAAGGCTGGCCAGTACCGGCTGTTCGCCTGGCTCCAACTCAGGCGCCTTAAGTTGCGCGAAGCCCACGATAGGTGTCTGCCCTTCTTGCCAACGCGGAATGGCTGAATAGCGTGCATTCTGTCCCCGCCGCCAGGCCACGTAGCGGCGCCAGGTGTTGCGCAGATCCATAGCTTGATGTTCGGTCTCCCGCGTGACAGTCTACGCAGCGGAGGCAGGCATGCGTGACTTCGAAGGCAAGGTAGCGGTTGTGACCGGCGGCGCCAGCGGCATGGGTCTCGGCATGGCGACCCGCTTCGCCGAGCAAGGCATGAAGGTCGTGCTCGCCGACGTCGAGGAGCCAGCGCTGCAAGCCGCCGTCACGCGCCTGCGCCAGGCCGAGCACGACGTCCTCGGCGTCGTCACGGACGTTTCGAAGCCGGAGTCGGTAGAAGCCCTGGCTCAGAAAACGCTCGACGCCTACGGAAAGGTGCACGTGCTCTGCAACAACGCCGGCGTGGGCGGCGGGTCCGCCGCCGCGATCTGGGAAGCGACGCTCAAAGACTGGCAGTGGACCCTCGGCGTCAACCTCTGGGGCGTGATCTACGGCATCCGCACCTTCGTGCCGATCATGCTCGGCCAGGACGAGGAGGGCCACGTCGTCAACACGGCCTCGATGGCCGGCCTGACGCCGTCGAATCGGCCCTACAGCATCAGCAAGCACGCCGTCGTCTCGCTCTCCGAAGCGCTGCACGAAGGACTGCGGGACCGCGGCGCCAAAGTGCATGCCTCCGTGCTCTGCCCCGGTGTGGTCAACACGCAAATCATGTTCGGCTCCCGCAACCGTCCCGCTGACCTGATCGACGCCGGCCGGGAAGCGCCGACCGACCGCGAGGTCCGCCGCAGCAACGCCGTGCACAAGTTCGCGGCAGAAAAGGGCCTTGACCCGCTCGAGGTCGGCGACATGGTCGTCGAGGCGATTCGCAACGAGCAGTTCTGGATCCTCACCCACGACGAGTACGACGCCGTGATTCGCACCCGCGTGGAGGACATCCTCGCGCGTCGCAACCCCACGCCGATCACCACACCGTTGGGCATCCGCGGCATCACCGGCGACGAGGACCAATAATCAATGACTGACGACCTCCAACGGCGCCGCCAGGTCGCCGAAGACGCGACGCGCGCCGCCGGCGCCATCCACCTCAAGTACCTCTCCAGCACCATCGACTACGAGGCCAAGACGGACCCCCGCGACGTGCTCACAAAAGCTGACCTCGAGGGCCAGGAGGTCGCGAAAGCGATCCTGCGCGCCGCCTTCCCGGACGACCCGCTGATCGGCGAGGAGGACGGCATCCCGGCGTCCGACCTCATGCAGCTGTTTCAGGACGGCTGCTGGCTGATCGACCCGCTGGACGGCACGCAGAGCTACGTCCACGCCTTCCCGGCGTTCACCGCCGGCATCGCCTACGTCAAGGGCGGCATCTCCCTCGCCGGGGCCATCTACGACGCCGTGCAGGACGACATGTGGAGCGCCGCCCGCGGCCACGGCGCTACCTGGGACGGCAAGCCGATTCGCGTCCCGCCCGGCAAGCCCCTCAAGGACTGCATGATCGGCCTGCACGTCCGCGAAGTCGAAAACGGCGCCGCGGAGATCTTCCTGCGCACCACCGGCAACGTCCTGCTCAAATCGCACGGCATCCGCATCCTCGGTTGCCCCATGCTCAGCATGGCCTACGTCGCCTGCGC
>DATDOP010000279.1:0-8730 GCA_035293185.1 Dehalococcoidia bacterium
GCTGCCCTGGTCACGTTTGCGGGCACCATCGTCTTCGCCTCCCACGACCGGCGCCTGATCTCCCGCCTCGCCACCCGCCTCTGGCTGGTCGAAGACGGCGCGCTGCGTGAGTTCGCCGGCAACCTCGAGGAGCTCGAGCGCGTCGAGGCCGCCACGCCCCAGGAGGCCGCCCCGCCCGTGAAGCGCAATCAGCTACCGGCTTCGGCGACGCCGTCGCCCCGTCGCCGCGCCGAAGCCGTCGCCGCCCTCGAAACCCAGATCGAGGCTCACGAGACGTCGCTCGCGGAGCTTGGTGACGAGATCAACCGCGCCAGCGCTGACGGCGAAACCGCCTCCCTGCCCGGCCTCGGCCGGCGCTTCGACGCCCTGAAAACAGAACTGGACGAGCTCCTGCATCGCTGGACAGAGCTGGGCTAGGCCGGCACCGGGCGCCTCCACCCGCCCCTGCCCCGTCCACTCTGCCCCATGTCCTGTGCCCTGTGCGCTCCTTCTCGGCTATGATTCGTCCGCGCGCCGATTGCACGGAGCGTATTAGTCCGGGAGGGGCTCCATGACCAACGAATACGACTTCAAGGGCAAGGTAGCCATCGTCACCGGCGGCGGCTACGGCATCGGCCGCGAGATCGTCGAAAGCCTCGCGAAGATGGGCGCCGCGGTCGCCATTGTCGGGCGCTCCCAGGGACGGCTGGACGACACGCTGGCCTCCGTCCAGAACGCCGGCGGCAAGGCCATCGCCTTCTCCGCCGACGTCGCCGACAAGCCCGCCATGCAGCGCGTGGTCGCTGAGGCCGAAGCCGGGCTCGGCCCCATCGACATCCTGGTCAGCAACGCCGGGCTCGACGGCCCCTTCGGCCCCCTCTGGCTCAACGACACCGACACCTGGCGCCGCACCCTGGACACCAACCTCTTCGGTTCCGTCGTCGTCGCGCAGTCCGTGCTCCCCGGCATGGTGACGCGCCGCAGCGGCCGTATCGTCTTCGTCGGCAGCGGCGGCGGCCTCTGGCCCGTCCCCTTCGACACGGGTTACGCGGTCACCAAAGCCGGCCTCATCCGCCTCTGCGAAACCCTCGCGCTGGAGGCCGAGGAGTACAACGTCCAGTGCTTCTGCATCCACCCCGGCGTCGTGCACACCGGCATGTCCGACCACGTCCTGGGCGACCCGGACGGGCAGAAATGGCTGCCGAAGTACGACCAGGCCCTGGAGCGCGGCAAGACGCCGATCGAGTGGGCCTCGCAGCTGTGCAACTTCCTGGTCTCGGGAGAGGCGGACGGCCTGTCCGGCTGCTTCCTCAGCGTCAACGACGACTACCGCGACATCGCGAAGCGCGCCGCGGAGGTCCAGGAAGCCGACATGTACAAGCTTCGCCTCAACCTCACACCCGGCCGCCGCCCGCCGCGTCCCTTCCAGTAGCATCAGCGTTTTCGCGGCCGAATAAGGCCCGCGGCAAGCTCTCGGTCGAGCTTTCCTGGTCCCTGAGTGAAGACTCACGTCCTGATCAGGTTCGCAGCGACATGACGGATGTCCCGTAGGGACCTGCCCGTTCCTGGTTCTGGTTCCTGGTTCCTATCCCCGCGGCCACTCCTCTTCCAACCACCTCGGCATCGGCTCACCGGGCTTCGTGACCTCCAGGGGCACGTCTTCGTCGCCGCGGCCCACGTCCTTGTAGCGCTCCAGGGCGTCCGGGACTTCGTAGTAAATCTCCAGCCGGTTTCCGTCCGGGTCGGAGAAGTAGATGCTGCGCTGGCTCACGTGATCCGTGCAGTGGCTGATCGGCACGCTGTGGTTTTGCAGCGTGCAATACGCGTCGCGCAGGTCGGCGTAGCTCCCCACCTCGAAGGCAATGTGAAACAGGCCCACCTGGTTGCGTTGCGGCCTCGGCGCCGAAGCCGGCTCGGCGTTGGGGAACACGTCGATCGTGTGGAAGTTGTCACCCAGCGTCATGAAGGTCCCGCCGTGCTCCGGGTCCTGCTCGCTCACCTCGAAACCCAGGACGTCCCGGTAGAACGCCCGCGACTTGTCCTCGCTGGCGACGCTCAACGCCACGTGGCCCACTCGCTTCAACCTCACGTTGCACCTCCCGGGACTCGCTGCAGATGGCCGGATAGTCGCTCAGGCGCTGCGGCCTGTCAACCATCGTCAACCATCCGTCAGCCATCGACAACGACGATAGGTCCCGCCTTTTCGCTCTATTGGCCACGTGGAGTTTTGCCGAAAGATCACTAGAGCGTTTACGTCTATGGCCAGGTCGAGTTTGAAGCTATCCCCAGGTGCTACCGGATTCGCCAGAGAGGCCACCATGTCAGCGGTTGCCCTGGTGACCATCCTGGGCGTCGCCGTGACAATCGAAGCCACCGGTGGCTTCCCCAGCCAGCTAGCGCATCTCTACTACCTGCCGGTTGTGCTCGGCGCCCTCGCGCTCAGCCCTCGTTACAGCCTCGCTGTCGCCATCGTGGCCGCTCTTCTCGTTTCACCAGCCGTCGACGTGTTGCACGCGCTGGCCAATCGCCCTGACTACTTCGCGCAGTCTTCCCCCTGGAACCTGAGCCCCTCCGGCTGGATCCTCCGGCCCATTGCCTTCATCGCGATCAGTCTGGTTGGCAGCCGTCTCTCGCAGGAGCGCATCGAGAAAGTCGAAGAGCACCTGCGGCGCGAAGCTCGCGAAGAGGAGCTCAAGGCGTTGAGCCGCATCGACAAGATGATCCTTTCCGGAGCCGGCGAGATCCAGTCCATCGAGGAGATCGCCCGCTTTGTCCTCGAACTGACGCACGCCAAGCAGGCCGGCGTGGTGATCCCCAGCCCCACCGGCAGACGAGAACAGACCTATCTCGGTCACCGCCGTCTGCCCAACGGCGACACGATCCCCTACGTGGCGGAGCACCGGACCTATGGCGAAGGCGTAGCCGGTTGGGTCATGGTGCATGGCGGGACAGCGGCTACCAGCGATATCCTCACGGACGCGCGTTACGCCCGCCTGGCGGAGATCGCTCAGGAAGCCGGTTTCAGGTCCTCGGCCGCAGCAGCGGTCGTTCTCGATGGTGAGATGCTCGGAGCGCTGGTCATCCACTATGAAGACCCGCGCGACTTCTCCAAAGAGGAGCTCCACGCACTGGAGCGCATCGCCGATCAGGCGGCTGTGGCCGTTGCCAACGCGCGTCAGCGAGAAGCCCTGACGAATATGGGCCTCGAGACCGCAATGGTGCTCTCCAACGTCATCGAGACCCGGGACGCCTACACCGGCGACCACTGTCGCCGTCTCGTGGACTTCGCCGGCCTCACCGGGCAGTCGCTGCACCTGTCCGGCAAGGAAATCGAGCTGATCAAGCTCGGCGCTGCCCTGCACGATGTCGGCAAGATCGCTGTACCGGACAGCATCCTCATGAAGCGCGAAAAGCTCACGCCAGACGAGTATGCCCAGATCAAGCAGCACTGCTACTTCGGTGGTCAGATCTGCAAAAAGGTGCCATTCTTGAGATCTGTCCACGACATCGTCTACCACCACCACGAGTTCTATGACGGCCGCGGCTACCCGGACGGCATCGCCGGCGACCGGATCCCCCTCGGTTCGCGCATCGTCGCGGTTGTCGATGCTTATGACGCGATTACGAGCGATCGGCCTTACCGTGTCGCCCTTTCCCAGGATGACGCCATCGAAATCCTGCAGAAGGGGTCCGGCACCCAGTGGGACCCCGAAATCGTCAGCTGCTTCCTCGACGGCATCAAAGGCGACTTCGACCGGCTCCGCGCTGCCTGACTCCACCCGCATGAAGCCGGGCCAGCGATTTCCCGGTGCGGGTCTCCGGCTCCTCCTCCTTTGTGCCCTGCTGGTCCCCGCGTCCGCCGCCTGCACCAGGAAAGAACCCGCCCCTGAATCGACTCCGGCCGCGCAGGTCGCCACCGAGGACGTCTCGCAGTACCGCGAGCGCCTGGGGCCCGAACTCTGGGCTCAAGTTGAAGACGCCGCCTGGCTAGACGGCGAAAAGGCTACGCCGGACGGCGCGCGGCTGCTCGAGGTCATCGCGTCCGGCGGGCCGCTGGTCAGCCAGGAGCGCAGGCTGGCCTTGCTCGCCGCCTACCCGGAGGGTCTGAGTGAGGAACGCCTCACCGTCGCCGGCCAGTACGCCCGCATGACCATTCGTGGCCTGCACGACGTCCTGGACGCTACCTGGCTGCTGGACGGCGTCGACGACTACGAGCGCGCCGTCCTCGACGCGGCCGGCGAGCGCACTATCTCGCCGTCAGCCCTCAAGCTCGCCATCGAGAAGCGGTTCTTCTTTGACCTCTACCGGACGGACCCGAAGCTGCTGACCTCACGCCGCATCGACGCACTGGGTTCCCTGGATCCGGCGATCCTCGCCCGGGCAGAGCAGGAGCCCTGGTTCAAAGACGGCCTGGACGATTACGACGTTAGCCTGCTCGGCATCCTCGCCGACGTCATCCAGGTCAACGACGCCATCGCCATCCTCGAGACGCACGCCTACCGCCCGCTCCATCTCGCCAACACCACGCTCGCTGTCGTCCTCGTCGGGGACCTGGTCCAGCTGAATGAGAACGGCTTTCACCTGGTTCAGGACTCGATCCGTGACGTCGAGGCCTTCGTCGGCGAGTTTCAGTCAATCGGCCTGATCATCGACACCACTCCCGTGCCCGGCGACCCCTTTTGTCACGGTGACGGCGGCAATGAGTATTCGGTCGGCTCTATCCTCCTCACCAGCGACGGCTGTTTCTACGAGCAGGTAGTGGTCCATGAGCTGGCGCACGCCTTCATCGGTGGACGTTATCCTGCCTGGTTCACCGAGGGCGTGGCCGAGATGGTCACGAACCACATCATGGGCGCTCCTGCCGGCTATGGCGGCGGTACCGGCTACATCGAGCCCGAGGGCTACTACTTCGTTGGCTCCGGCGCCTACATCAACCAGGCATCCCTGGGCAGCGACCTCCTGGTTGAGCTCTACGATCTCGAAGGGCCCGAAGCCATGTCCCGCTTCGCCCGCGATATCGCCGGTCAGCGCTTGAGTGGCCAGCAAATCCTCACGCGCATTCGTGCCGTCGAGGGCATCGACAGGCCTGCCCTGGAACGGCTGCTGACCAGGTACTTCGGTCCGTCCCTGCCGCCGCCGGCTAGCGGCGTCCCGGCCGCAACCCCTCCGCCGGCCAACCGCTGACCGGGCGGCCTTGACGGTGCTCCGTTAGCTCTCTCGGGCAGTCCGTGAACTCGCTCAGCCGCCCGCCTCTCGCAGGCGCCGCCGCAGATATCTGACCTCCACCGGATTGCTGCACAGCTCCAGCGCCCGCCGGTACGCCGCGGCAGCTTCCGGATGTCGCCCGGCGCGTCGCAGCAGGTCCGCGCGCGCGGCGTGCGTCAGGTAGTACTCGCTCAGCTCCCCTGACGCCTCGATATCGTCGATCAGCTTCAATCCCGCCTCCGGCCCGAACGCCATCGCGACGGCCGCGGCCCGGTTCAGCGCCACCACGGCGCTCGGCGTCCGGCGCAGCAGTTCACCGTAGAGCAGCGCGATCTGCGTCCAGTCCGTATCCTCCGGACGCTCCGGCTCCGCGTGCAGCGCGGCGATCGCCGCCTGCAGCTGGTAGGGCCCGGGGCGCCTCACCCTCAACGATCGCTCGATCAGCGCCTGCCCTTCGTCGATGCGCTGCCGGTCCCACAAAGACCGGTCCTGCTCCTCCAGCGTGACCAGATCGCCCTTGGCGTCCGTGCGTGCCGCCCTGCGCGAGTCGATCAGCAGCATCAGCGCCAGCAGCCCCTGAACCTCCGGCTCGTCCGGCATCAGGCTGTACAGCAAGCGCCCCAGCCGGATCGCCTCATCGCACAGCTCGCCGCGTACCAGCGATTCGCCGCTACTGGAGACGTAGCCTTCGTTGAAGATCAGGTAGACCACCGCCAGGACGCCTGCCAGCCGGTCCGGCAGGTCGTGCTCAGGCGGCACCCGGTACGGAATACGCGCGTCCCGGATCTTCGATTTCGCCCGCGTCAGGCGCTTCGCCATCGTCTCCTGATTGACCAGAAACGCCTTGGCGATCGCCGGCGTCTCTAACCCAGCAATCGTCTTCAGGGTCAGCGCGACCTGCGCGTCAAGGGCCAGCGCCGGGTGGCAGCAGGTGAAGATCAGCCGCAGACGGTCGTCTTGCACGGGCTGCACCTCCTCTGCCTGCGATCCCTGGTTTGCCGCGGCCTGTTCCTGCTCCAGCAGCGCCTGTAGCGTCTCCTGCTTGCGCCGCAGCGTTTGGTCGCGCCTCAGCTGGTCGATGGCCTTGCGACGGGCCGTTGTAATAATCCAGGCGTCCGGCCGCTCCGGCACGCCGTCGCGCGGCCAGCGCTCCAGGGCGGCGATCAACGCCTCCTGGAACGAGTCTTCCGCCAGCTGGAAGTCGCCGTCACACAGCCGGATCAGTGTCGCGATGATCCGCGAGCCCTGCTCCGAGACGGCCGCCTCCACCGCGCGACGCATGGTTTGCGCGTCGCGCGCCGGAGCGGTCGTCTCGGCAGGTTCGCGGGCCGTCGCCTTTTCCTACCCGAAATCGATGATCGGCCGCACCTCGATGTGGCCGGTGGGCGCCCACGGGATCATCGAGGCCAGCTTGACCGCATCGTCCAGGTTCTTGCAGTCGAAGATGTAAAAGCCGCCGAGCTGCTCCTTCGTGTCGACGAAGGGTCCGTCGGTCGTGATCGTCTTGCCGTTGCGGACACTGACCACGGTGGCCGTGCCCGACGGCTGCAGCGCCTCGCCGCTCACCTGCGGCGCGATCGCCTTCGCGTCCTCGCCAAACTTGATCCACGGCTCCATCGCGTCCGCGTCAGCGGTCATGTCGCCCGCTTCTTCGTTGAACAGCAGCAGCATGTACTTCATCTCGATAATTCCCTCTCTGAATATGCAGGCTCCGTACCTGCTCGCATACTAGACGAGCGGCAACGCCCAAAAAGGACAGCCGTCATCCAGGATTTGTCAGCTTTTTCTCAACTTCGCGCTGTAGCTCATACGCCTCTTTCTCCAGAGGCAGGTTCTCGTTGTACCGGAAGCCGTTACGCGCCTTGTCGATGAAGTACTTGACCAGGAAGCCCAGGCGTCCGCTCTCTCGATACTGCTGCACGTGCTTCAGCTCGTGCGCCAGCAGCGCCAGGGAGCCAGCGCGCGACGCGTCGAACGACGACTTGCCGTAGAACACATACGGCGCGAGGGTCATGGCGCCCTGCCGGATCACGCTGCGCACGAACCAGCACACCGGCCCGGTGTGGACCAGGGTCACGTTCTCCATGTCGAGGTCTGGAAACCAGGGCCGAAGTTTGTCCGCTGTCGCCGCGTCGATCTTCATGATCGACGCCGATCTTACGCTGCTTTCGCTGCCGGTACGCGGTCGACGATCGTGTGGCTGCCACGCCCCGTGGCCAGAGCGTAGTGCAGCGCGATATCCGCCAGCGTCATGAGCTGCGGCGCCCGCCCCTCGCCCTTGCTGCTGTAGCCGATACCCACCACCGTGGCGATGTAGCGCCGGTCCGCCTGCAGCGACTCGTCGCTGCGCACGGACTCGATGATCGAGTCGGCAAGGTGCTCGACTTCGGCAATCGGTGAGCCGCACATGATCACGGCGAACTCGCGGTTGCGCAGATGCCCGATGAAGTGCCCCTCCGGCACGTGTGAGCGCATCAGCTTCGCCAGGCGCATCAGCAGGTCGCCTTCCCCGGCAGCGGCTGTTTCAACCAGACCCTGCACGTTAGAGAAGTCGACGATCGCCAGCGCCACGGGACGCTTGTGGTGAGACTTCGAGAGGCAGTGCTTCAGCTCCTCCACGACCGCCGCTCGCATCGGCATCCTGGTCAGCGGATCGAGGAACGCAAGGTTGAGCTTCGGTTCCTCGCGGGGGCCGACGAAGCGCTGGAACAGGTCTGCCAGGTTCACTGGTGCCATGTGACCTTCCTCAGTCGGGGGTATTTGTGTCTAGGATCGCCAGAACTACGGGAAAGTTGATACCCGTCCGTGGGAAATCTCCTACGTGGCTTCCCGGATTTCCGCCCGTTGCAGGCGTTTGTTGGCGTAAACGCCCGCCAGGACGATCACGATCAGGCTCATGACCAGCGCGGTCACGCCGCCGACATAAGCGTTGAGTGCATCGGACGGCACGTCGATCAGCCAGTCGGCGATTCCCAGCGTGTGGTGGCGGATGCTCAGGTAGCGCACGCCCTCGAAGATGCCGCTGACCGCGCCTTCCCAGATGAACACGAACACCAACCCCGCGATCAGCGCCCGCGTCGTCATGATGCTCAGCAACACGAACACGCTGACGTAGGCCAGCGCTCCCACCGCGGTCGCCACGCCAAACGCCACGATAACGCTGCCGGCCTCGCCACCCATGACGACGAACGCCGAGCTTGCTATTGCCGCCAACGCCAGCAGCCACGTCAGCAGCCAGGCCGCCACGATCTTCGGTAGCAGGATGCGCCAGCGCTCCACGGGCTTCGTGAGGAGGTAGACGATGGTGCCGTCCTCCAGTTCGTCCCCCAACACCGACGTGCCGAACAGCAGCGCGGTCAGCGGCAGCAAAGTGGTCACCACCAACCAGACGCAGAGCACCCGTACCGTGAATTCCTCTGCGGGCTCGGTGCTATCGCCCAGCTGGAACGCCAGGCCCACCAGCATCGGCACGGCCGCCAGCACCAACAGCAGCAGCGTGCTCCGTCTGAAAACCAGCTGCCGCAACGTCAGCGAGAAGATGAACCC
>DATDOP010000280.1:0-2772 GCA_035293185.1 Dehalococcoidia bacterium
TCGATCCTCCGAATCGGCCGTTTTACGCCCAGGCCCGGCTGCCAGGAACAAGACGGCCTGCCCCTGACCTGGGTCCGTCACATCGAGGAAGAGGGCACCGTGGTTACCGTCTCACTGTCCTCCGGAGTCTTTGACCTGACGATCTCGCCCTCGATCAGCTCCTTCGACCACCACCTCGGCAAGCGCATTACCGCCGGCGTCTACTTCGAAATCGGCGCCAAGTACGCCGAGAAGGTGGCCGGCGAGATCGTGCAGCGCGCCACCGTCGTAGGCTGCAAGAGCAGCGAAACCTCCGGCCTCGTCCTCGCCCGCTACCCCTCGATGCCCCTCAGCTTCGACCGCATCTGTCACGGCTTCCAGTCCGTCCTCCTCCCCGGCCTGAACTAACTCGCCTTCGCAGACCACCTCCGCCCTCCACCAGACCCCCTCCCTTCTCTCCTGGAAGGGAGGGCCGGGCGTGAGGGTCGGCGCCCCGTGCCTCACCTCCGCTCGCCAACGAAGTCCACCATCGCCCCAACGTCCCCAGCCCCTCTCCGTCCACGGAGAGGGGCGCGCGGCAGCGGGGGTGAGGCCTGACCTCACCTCCGGATTCCTAGACACTGACCCCTCAATTCGGCTACGATTTCCCTACTCTTCCGATTCGTTAGGAGACAACGTTGGCTCACAGCAAGTCCGCTCTCAAGCGTTGGCGCCAGTCTCTGGCAAACCGCGACCGCAATCGCTCCGTCAAGAGCCAGACTCGCACCCTCCTCAACAAGGCCCTCGTGGCGATCGACTCCGACGCCTCCAGCGCCGAGGAGGCTGTGCGCGATGCGGTGAGCGCCCTCGACAGGGCCGCCCAGAAGGGCGTGATTCACGCCAACGCCGCCTCCCGCGGCAAGTCTCGCCTGCTCAAGCGCTTCAACCTCGCCACCGCCAACGCCGTCATGTCGGCCGCAGCCACGGCCAGCGCGCCCGCTGCCGAGGCCGCGAAGAAGCCGGCGGCACGCGCCAAAGCAGCCCCAAAAGCCGCTCCCAAGGCCGCCGCAAAGAAAGACACGAAGCCGGCAGCCCGCGGTAAGACAGCCCCCAAGGCTGAGGAAAAGCCTGCAGCCCGCCGAACACGCAAGACCTAGCTTTTCATGCCCCTTTGCCAGTTTGCCCATCTGCCCGTTTGCCCGCGGGGAAGCTGGGAGTGGGGCCGTCCGGAGGTGCCTTTGTGAAAGCTTGCGTCTTCCGCGGTCCCGGCGACGTCACCGTCATCGATATGCCCGTACCTGAGCCCGGCCGTGGTGAGATCCTCCTGCGCGTCGCCGCCGCCGGCCTCTGCCACTCCGACGTGCGCGTCTTCAAGGGCGAAAAATACGCCAAACAAGGCGTCGTCCCCGGCCACGAGGTCTCCGGCGTCATCGCCGGCGTCGGCGAAGGCGTCAGCGACCTCGCGGAGGGCGAGCGCGTCAGCCTCTGCCCGATCCTCGCCTGCGGTTCCTGCAGCTTCTGCCGCGTCGGCAAGCGCAACCGCTGCCCCAGGCGCATCACCCTCGGCTACGACGAGAACGGCGGCCTCGCCGAATACCTGCTGGTCCCGGAACCCATCGTCCGCCTCGGACACGTCTTCAAGCTGCCCGACAGCGTCCCGCTGAACCTCGCCTCGCTGCTCGAGCCCACCGCCTGCGTCATGAACTCGATGGAGCTGCTCGGCGTCGAACACGGCACCACGATGCTGCTGATCGGCGCCGGTCCCATGGGCCTCATGCACCTCGTGGTCGCCCGGGCACTCGGCGCGCGCGTCATCGCCAGCGAGCCCGACGAGGACCGCCGCGGCTGGGCCCGCAAGCTCGGCGCGGAAGACACCATCGACCCCCTGAGCCAGGACGTCGTCGCGCGCATCAAGGAGCTCACCAACGGCGATGGCGCAGACGTCGCGGTCGTCTCGACCGGCGCCGTCCCTGCCGTGAAGCCCGCGCTGCTCGGCGTGCGCAAGCAGGGCAGCATCAACCTCTTCGGCGGCTTCCCGCCCAACTCCGTCCTCGACCTCGACCCCAACCTGATCCACTACAACGAGCTCGTCCTCACCGGTTCCCAGAACGCTCCCATCGCCCAGTACGAACAGGCCCTCAAGCTCCTGCCCGCCCTCGGCGACCTGCGTCACGTGGTCAGCCACAGCTTCACCATCGACGACGCCCCCAAAGCCTACGAATCCCGCCTCGAAGCCTCAGGCCTCAAAACAGAGGTCGTCTATCCCGGCGTCAACTGACGGCCGTCCTACGACACGTAGCTGCGGCTTTCCAGCCTCGGCGTCCTGCCGCCATCGGCCGAGGGAAATCTCCAACACGCAACGTAGGGGCGCACGGCCGTGTGCCCCCCACCAGCGGCTCGTCCAAGGCTAACGCGCCGGGTTAAGCGCCGGCCCCCAACAACCAGAAGGGGCCCCATCTCGGGGCCCCTTCGTCATACCTATGTCGCTGCGTCGTCTACCGCGACTGCGCGCTCTCGAAGTTCGCGTCCGACCCCAATAGCACCACGATGTCTGCCCTGGGGTCCACGCGCAACGCGGCGTCCTCCGGCGTGCTGATCCGGATGCGCGCGTTCGGCAGCTCCATCCAGCCGGCGATCCGTTGCGCTGTATACGCCTTGCCTGAGAAGTCGATGATCTGCGTCTGACCCGTCTCTGAAGCCGCCGGAGACGTAATCAGGTTGCCTTTGGCGATACCGAAGTCGAGGAACAGGTCGACCGCCTTGGTCTCTTCGCCCTTGCGCCCGCTCGCGTTCTGCACCTCGATAACCGCGTTT
>DATDOP010000281.1:0-2717 GCA_035293185.1 Dehalococcoidia bacterium
TCCGGTGCACAGTGCCCGAAGTGCAAGAAGGACCCGACCGAGGGCTGGAGCCCGTACAAGCCCGAGGTGGCGGCGGAGGCCCGCAAGGCCGCGGACGAGCTGGACATGCGCCTCATGGTCAAGCAGGACTTCGCCGTGCGCGAGGCGGCGCTGTGGTTCCTGGAGGACACCATCCTGGAGAACCGCGACGAGGTGAGCATCCGTCTCGGTTCGAAGCCGGGGATCGAGCACAAGTGCAGCGTCTGCGGCAACGTGGTGCCGGCCAACGAGGGCTTTCGTCTGGAGATCGGCGACCGCTGGCGCGGCACGCGCATCGTCATCGGGCTCTGCGAGCGTCACCTGGCCGAGGGCCTGTACGGCCGCGAGTTCGACAGCCACGCCAACCACCCGGACGCCTGGCTGACCCGCGGCGATTGGCACTACGCCAATGAGGGTAAGGAGAAGGCGCGATGAGCATCGCCGGCAAGCAGGTCATTGCCCTGGAGGAGCACTACTACGACGCCGAGGTCGCCGCGACCTTCGGCGGCGAGACGGACCGCGGGTCCGAAGTGCGCAAGCGCCTGGACGATCTGGGCGAGCTACGTCTGCGCGAGATGGACGAGTCGGGTATCGACGTGCAGGTGCTGTCGCACGGCGCGCCATCGACGCAGCGCCTGGCGGGCGAGCAGGCGGTGAGCCTGGCGCGCGGCGCCAACGACCGGCTGTACGAGGCGATCCAGCACAACCCCGAACGCTTCGCGGGCTTTGCGGCGCTGCCCACGGCGGAGCCGAAGGCGGCGGCAGACGAGCTGGAGCGCACCGTGCAGATGTACGGCTTCAAGGGCGCGATGGTGCACGGCCTGACCAACGGCGTCTTCTTCGACGACCAGCGCTTCTGGCCGATCCTCGAGCGCGCCGAGTCCCTGGACGTGCCGATCTATCTGCACCCGGCGATGCCGCATCGCGCCGTCGTCGAGGCGTACTACAAAGATTACGTGCAGGATTATCCCGGCATCCTCAGCGCCGCCTGGGGCTTCACGGTGGAGACGGCCACCGCCGGCATCCGCATGGTGCTGAGCGGCGCCTTCGAGAAGTACCCTAACTTGAAGATCATCCTCGGGCACCTGGGCGAGGGGCTGCCGTTCCTGCTCTGGCGGATCAACATGGCGCTCGAGAGGCCGGGCAACAAGTCGATCCCGTTCCGCGAGATCTTCGCGACGCACTTCTATATCACGACCAGCGGCAACTTCTCCACGCCCGCCCTGGTCTGCAGCATGCTCGAGATGGGCATCGACCGCATCCTGTACTCCGTCGACTACCCGTACGTGATGAACCCGCCGGGAACGGCATGGATGCAGGACCTGCAGGTGTCGCCGGAGGACAAGGAGAAGATCCTCAGCGGCAACGCCAGGCGCCTGTTGAAGATGTAGCGAGGGAGACTCGACATGCCACGGATGAGCGGCAACCAGTTCCTGGCCGAGGCCTTCAAGGCCTACGGCGTCACGCACATCTTCTACGTGCCGTCGGTGCTCGGCGGGGCAATGCCCCTGTTCAGGCAGGCGGGCATCAAAACCGTGATTACGCACGGCGAGAAGGCTGCGGCCTACATGGCCGACGGCTTCGCGCGCACGTCGCACAAGCCGGGAATCGCCATGTGCCAGGACATCGGCACGACGAACCTGGCGGCGGGATTGCGCGACCCCCACATGGCGTGCTCGCCGGTGATCGCGATTACGGGCGGGCAAGGTGACCTGCCGCGCTACCGCCACGCCTACCAGAACGCGGAGGACTTCGGCGCCTGGCAGGGCGTGACCAAGGCCAACTTCTCCGTCGATACCGTTGAGCGCCTGCCGGACCTGCTGCGTCAGGCCTTCCGCGTCGCCACCAGCGGCACGCCGGGGCCGGTGCACCTGGAGCTGCGCGGCAACGCCGGCCAGATGCTGGAGCGCGAGGCGGACTTTGACCTGATGTTTGACGAGCGCTTCGCCAGCTACCCGGCGTTCCGTCCCGAGCCGGACGCGGGCGACATCGGTGCGGCGGTTGAGCTGCTGGCGCGCGCCGAGCGGCCGATCATCGTCGCCGGCGGCGGCGTTGCGGCGTCGGGCGCGGCCGCGGAGGTCGTCAAGCTGGCGGAGCGCCTTTCGATCCCGGTCGCAACGTCATTGAACGCGAAGGAGATCATTCCGGACGAGCACCCGCTGGCCGTCGGGGTGCCGGGGAGCTACTCACGCTGGAGCGCCAGCCGGGCCGTGTCCGAGGCCGACCTGGTGCTCTTCATTGGCAGCCACACGGGTGGTCAGGTGACCAACTTGTGGCAGCTGCCGAAGATCGGCACGCCGGTGATCCAGGTCGACATCGAGCCGGACGAGCTGGGGCGCAACTACCCGAACGCGGTGTCGATTCACGGCGACGCGAAGGTCGCGGTGCAGCGTCTGATCGACGCCGCGGAAGCGCAGCCGCCGCGTGAGGGTTGGCTGGCGCGCGTGCAGCAGCTCGTCGACGCCTACTGGGCCGAGAGCGACCCTCACCTGCACTCCGACGCCGTGCCGATTCGCCCGGAGCGCATCTGCCAGGAGCTGACCGAGTGGCTGCCGGCCGAGAGCGCCCTGGTCTGCGACACGTTCCACGCCGCGATCTGGACCGCCCAGATGACGAAGCTCGAGAAGCCGGGCCAGCGCTACATCCGCTGTGCCGGCTCGCTGGGCTGGGGCCTGCCGGGGACGCTCGGCGTCAAGGCC
>DATDOP010000282.1:0-2510 GCA_035293185.1 Dehalococcoidia bacterium
TTCGGCCTGGTCGCGCTGATCTACGCCGCGGTCTGGATCGCACCGGGGCAGTACGAGAACCTGGCGGACCAGGACCGCATGCTCTCGACCGCCGGCCGTACGTTCCTGCCCGGCGTCTCCGAGAGCCTCATGGCGACCTTCCTGGCGTCGCTGGGCGGGCCGCTGCCTGCCTTCATCTATCACCTCTCGTTGGAGTCGTTCCGCTGGCTGTCGCCGATCCTGCCGCGCCTGGAGTGGACGATCGCGGCGTTCATCGGGACGCTGGCGCCGGCCCTGGCGATGCTCATCGTCCGAGACGCCTACTTTGGCGGCGCGGCGGCGGAGGCGGTGGACGTCGACGAAGAGGAGCCGGCGCGCAAGGGCGTCTCGCCGCTGCTGTTGTTCGGCGGCGGGCTGCTGGTGGCGATGATCTGGCTCAACACCGGCATGCTGGGCGTGCAGCCGTATCTGGTCTCCGGCCCCAGCATGAAGCCGGGTCTCGGCCCCGGCGACCTGGTAATCGTCAAAGAGGTCGACGTCAACACGATCAAGGTTGGTGACGTCATCCGCTACTCGCGGCCGCAGGGGTCGGTGATCCACCGCGTTACGGACGTGAAGAACACGCCGCAGGGACGCGTCTTCATCACCAAAGGCGACAACAACGACAGCGACGACGCCCCGGTTACGACGGCCCAGTATCAGGGCAAGGTCGTCTTCGAGCTGCCCTACGTGGGCTGGGTGCCTGTCGAGATCAAGAAGGCGCTGGGCAACTGAAGTGAAGCTATCGGCCGGCCAACGAGACGGCAGCGAGCCACAGACGGGCGGATTCGCCGGCCTGCTGCGGCCGTTTGCCGTCCTGGCGGCGGCCGTGGCGACGCTGGCGGTCCTGCTCGGCTCCAGCCGCGCCGTGGGTGACACCGTCAAGGCTGCCTCGCAGGTAGCGCCGGCCAAGGGAGCGACGTCGGTCTCGCGGCTCAGCCTGCTCGCGGTTGCCGCCGCGGTGATGGTTGGCGGCAGCCTGTTCCTGCCTTCGGTGAACTCGCTCTGGTCGAAGAACCTGACGATCAGCGGCAGCGCAGACGTGATCTCGGACTGCAGCGACTACAAGGTCGAGTACTGGAAGAAGGTCGTGCACTACTACTGGGAGCACGGCTACAAGAAGTACAAGACCACTTACTACTACAAGCTCAAGGGCGGCGGTGAGGGCTGCAAGGACGTCTCCAACTGGTCGCTGCCGGTCTGCTTCGACCCGGACAAGGTACCGGCGGGCCACGTCCTGCGGACGGAGGAGCCCTTCGGCTGGGACTACGCACCGAGCGGCTCCGGGTACCTTGTCAAGTGGCAAACGGACGGGTTGGAGGTCGACGTGGGCAACGGGCCGTTCGATTATCCGGACAACGTTTTCAACTTCACGCTCGCCGGCTACGGGCACCCGCTGGTTGAGGAAGAAGCGACGGTCAAGGCGGGCCAGAGCAGCTTCACGTCAGCGGTATCGGTGCCGTGGCCGACCAAGCTCTGCGACGACCCTCCGAGTGCCCAGTCCGGTCTCCGAGTCCAGTCGCTCGAGGTGGAGTCACTCGCCGCGCCGGCGGACGCACCGACGGAGGAAATGGTGGAGGACGCGGCGGGATGGCCCGAGGACGCTCTGATCCCCGAAAAGCATTTCGGCCACGACGAGGAGGAATGGCCGGGTAGCCAGGTGCCCCTGGAGGACGAGGAGTCAGCCACGCCGACGCCGACGCCTGCGAATAAGGGGACGGCGCAGACAACGCCCCAGGCTTCGGCAACACCGAAGGCCTCCGACCTGACGGGTTGCAAGCCGGGGTTCTGGCTATCGCACGTCGATGCCTGGGACGGCAAGGACGGCGACGATCTGACGACCGACGTCCAGAGCGCCGACACCTTCGCTTCCTGGTTCAGCGACAGCAACAAGGACAGCCTGCTCGCCGTCCTCGGTTACGAGAGCACCGGGTTGAAGGGGCTGCAGAGAGCGACGATCTCGGCGCTGCTGAGCGCCGACGCGATGGCCGACTACCCGTTCTCGAAGACAGAAGTCGTTGCGAAGTACAAGACCGCGGTGGCGGCCGGAGATGCGAGCATCACCAGCGCGAAGGCGGCGTTCGAGGCGCTGGAAGGCAACTGTGCCATCGAGCCGGTGAGCACGACGCCTGTTCCCTCAGCGACCCCGTCCGGCTCACCTACGCCTGTTGGGCCGGCCACGCCTGCAAGCACGGCCACGCCGACGCAGAACCCGAATCCGACACCGACCCAGACGCCAACCGCGGCCGCGACGGCAACGAAGACCTCGGCCGCCGTGCCCACGCCCAGCGGGACACCGCAGCCATGACCAGGGCAACGCTCCTGCGATTCTGCCGCTTTGTCCTCGGGCCATTGTCGCTCGCGCTGGGCTTCAGCCTGGTGACGGGGACGATGCTGATCAGCGGGCAGATCATTGCTCCGCCCGCCCTGGGAGCGTTCCAGAAGGACAGCATCGAGTGCATCGAGTTTCACACCTGGCCGAGTCTGCCGGA
>DATDOP010000283.1:0-4531 GCA_035293185.1 Dehalococcoidia bacterium
GGGTCACCTGAAGTCCCCGACGGCCTGAAGAAGACGACGACGACGGCAACCACTGCGAGCAGGATGAGCAGATAGACCGAGGCTTTGCGCCACATGCATCACTCTCCCAGGCGCGCGCCGACGAAATCACGCTGGCCGCGCAGGAACTCGATGCCGCTGACCTCGCGGCGGCCGGGCCGTTGCAGGCGACGGAGCGCCAGGGCGCCGTCGCCCGTCTGCACAGAGAACGTTTCTTCCTGATCGCCGGCTCCTGCGGGCAGAGGCGACGGTGGGAGGACGGTGCCGGGAGGCCGGCCGGAATCGACGTCGAGGGGCCAGGCGGCGTGGATGCGCAGCTCCTCGCCGCGCCAGGGCGTGAAGGCGACGGGCCAGGGGTGGTAGGCGCGGACGCGGCGCCAGAGGTCGACGGCGGGGAGCGACCAGTCGAGCAGGGCGTCGGCGCGCTTGAGCAGCGGGGCGTAGGTGACCAGCGCTTCGTCCTGGGGCGTTGCGGGCAGCTGACCGGCCAGCCAGGCGTCGAGGTTCTGAGCCAGGAGGGCGGCGCCGGCCTCGGCGAGGCGTGGCTCCAGCGTGCCCGTGGTGTCGTGAGGTGTAATCGGCAGTGCGACGCGCGCGAGCATGGGGCCGGCATCGAGGGCGCGCACCATCTGCATCAGCGTGACGCCGGTAGTGTCGTCGCCGGCGAGGATCGCGGCGGCGACGGGCGAAGCGCCGCGCCAGCGGGGCAGCAGCGAGGCGTGGACGTTGAGGGTGCCGCGCGGCGGGACGTCGAGGAGGCGTTGGCGCAGGATCTGGCCGTAGGCGGCGACGACGAAGGCTTCGGGGGCCAGCGCGGCGATGGCTGTCAGCGATTCGGGGTCGCTGAGCTTCTCGGGCTGGAGGACCGGCAGGCCGAGGGCGAGGGCGGCGGTTTTCACGGGCGGTGGCGTGGCGGCGTGGCCGCGCCCGGCGGGGCGGTCCGGCTGGCTGACCACCGCGACGACCTGGTGGCGGGAGGCGACGAGCGCCTGAAGGCTGGGCAGGGCGAACTCCGGGGAGCCGAAGAAGACGAGGCGCATCTAGCGTGTCTTCAAGAACCACTCCTGGACCTGCCAGAAACGGTCGCCGGGCTGGACGAGTCGCCCGATGCGGACGCCGCTGAGCGAGGCGTCCTGGACGTAGATGACGGTGGGGACGTAGAGGGGGATGGCCGGGACCTCCTGAGCGAAGACCTCCTGGAACTCGCGGTAGAGCTCTTCGCGGCGGGTGGGCGGCGCGAGGGTGCGCGCTTCCTTGAGGAGGGCATCGACGCGGACGTTGCTCCAGAGCGAGAGGTTGTCGCCGCGGCCGCCGCGGCCGTCGCTATGCCAGGCCCGGTAGGGGTCGGGGTCTGCCTCGGCGGCATCGACGAAGAGGACGGCCTCGTAGTCACGCTGCTCGATCAGGTCGCGGACCAGGGGCGTGAGGCCGCTGACCTTGGCGGTGACGCTGGCGCCGAGCTCGTTCCAGTCCGCCGCGACGCGCTTGGCGACCTCCGTCTGCACGGGGTCAGAGCTGGTGGTGATGGAGAAGGCGAGGGGCTGGCCGGCGCGACGCCTGACGCCGTCGGTGCCGCGGCGCCAGCCGGCCTCGTCGAGCAGCAGGTTAGCCACCTCGGCGTTGGCTTCGTAGCGGGTGAGGGATCCCGAGTAGGCCCAGCTGTCCGGCGGGATCGGCGAGTCGGCGCGTAGCGCTTGGCCGCGCAGCACCTCGTCGATCAGGCGGGGGCGGTCGACGGCGTAGAGCAGAGCCTGGCGCAGGCGGCGGTCCTCGAAGATCGGCAGCTCGAGGTTGAGGTAGACGTAGGTTATGGCGCCGGTATCGAGGGGCGTGATTCGCAGGTCGCGGCGGCGGTCCAGCTCGAGGAAGTCGCTGGGGCCGAGGCCGGCGGCGAACAGCGCGCCGTTGACCTGACGCAGCTTGAGGGCGTCGAAGAGGGCGCCGTCGTCGTGGTAGAAGCGCAGCTCCAGGTTCTGGATGAACGGCTGCTCGAAATGATAGGCGGGGTTGGCGACCAGGTCGGCGTGCTGCAGCGAGAGGGCCTGCAGGCGATAGGCGCCGGAGCCAACGGGCTGCTGGTTGAATGGGGAATCGTAGAGGTCAGCGGGGTTGGCGCCACTCAGCAGATGGGCCGGGAGGATGCCCAGCGTGAGGTAGGCAGGCAATGGCGCGTAGGGCTCCGTGAGCCGGATCGTCAGCGTGAGGTCGCTGGGCGATTCGAAGGTGGCGTCTTCGAGGAGACGCTGGAGGGAGGGCGGGTTCTTGAGGGCCGGGGACTGCAGGAGCTGGTAGGTGAAGGTGACGTCGGCGGCGGTGAGGGGCGCGCCGTCCTGCCACGTTAGGCCGGAGCGCAGCGTGAAGGTGTAGACGAGGCCGTCCGGCGAGACGGTCCAGGTCTGAGCGAGGTCGGGGAAGGGCAGCCCTTTCTCGTCGAGGCGGGTGAGGCCGGCGAAGATCAGGGAGGATAGCGTGGCGTCGATGGAGTTTTCGTTGGCGTAGAAGGGGTTGACGCGCGCGGGCGCCCCGGCGAGGCCTTCGGTGTAGATGCCGCCGAAGTCGGGCTCGACGTCCTCGGAGTCGGCGGGCACGAGATACCAGAGGCCGATGAAGCCCAGGACGCCCGCAAGCAGGACTACGAGGAAGAGCCAGCGTCCGCGACGGTTGTGCACAGCAACTTCGGCGGGCGCGCGAGGCGCTCCGTGGTCAGATCGCCTTCACGCTCCAGGCTGACATGGCAAGGAAGATGATCACGAGGAAGATCGTCGCCTGGAAGAGCGTTTTTTCCAGCCCGCGCCGGGTTCGAAAGGAGGAGGTGGTGCCGCCCAGGCCCTCGCCAAAGCCGCTGCCCTTGGCCTGCAGCAGCACGACCAGGATCAGCACGAGCGAGACGAGGATCTGACCGACGTTGAGGAAGTTCTCGAAGCTCATTGAGATTCAGTCTAGCGGGCCGCCCGCGCAGCGGCTAGTTCTTCCGCGGCTTCGATCTGGTTGCGGCCGTTGTAGATGCGCATGATCGCCGCGGCCAGCTTGGCGGAGTCGTGGTAGTAGCGGTTCTTCTCTGAGATCACGTCCGCGGTCATGACGCGAGCGCCATCGACCAGATTGCGATCGACTTTGACGGGTTCGGAGTGCCAGGCCTCAGGCAGGGGGCCTTCGACGTTGTCGTTGGCGAGGATGTAGTCGAACAGCCTGGGGCCCACGTGCTGCACCAGCTTCTCGAAGTGGTCGCCGACCGAGAAGTCGTCGGTTTCACCGTGCTGCGTGGCGACGTTACAGACGTAGATCTTGGTCGCCTGTGACATGGCCAGCGCCTGGCGGATGCCATCGACGAGGAGGTTGGGCAGGACGCTGGTGAGCAGGCTGCCGGGACCGACGACGACGATGTCGGCTTCGAGGATGGCGCGGATGGTCTCCGGGTTGGCCTGAACGTTGGCCGGCTCCAGGAAGACCTCTTTGATCTTGGTGCCCTCCATGGTGATCGCGGACTCACCGCTGATCTCCTGGTCGTCCTCGGTGCGGGCGTGCACGGTGACGTGGGAGAGGGTGGAAGGGAGGATGAGGCCGCGGACGGCGAGGACGCGGCTGGTCTCGCGCACGGCCTCTTCGAAGTTACCGGTGATGCCGGACATGGCGGCGATGAACAGGTTGCCAAAGCTGTGGCCTTCGAGGCCCTCGCCTTCGCTGAAGCGGTACTGGAAGAGGCGCGTCATCAGCGGCTCGGCCTCGGCGAGGGCGGCGATGCAGTTGCGCACGTCGCCGGGGGGCAGGACGCCGAGCTCGCGGCGCAGACGCCCGGAGGAGCCGCCATCGTCGCCGACCGTGACGATGGCTGTGAGGTTGCTGGTGGTCTCCTTGAGGCCGCGCAGGAGCACCGGCAGGCCGGTGCCGCCGCCGATGGCGACGACCTTGGGGCCGCGCTGCTGCCTGCGGAAGGCGAAGATCGCGTCGACGATGCCCTCTTCGGTATCGGGGCGGCGGTAGGCGGCGAGCAGCGAGGTGTTGAGCTTCCAGACGCCGAAGAGGATGACGGCGGAGGCGACGAAGACGAAGAGGGCGGCGCGGACGAGACGGGGCAAGAACTGTAGCGTGATGTCGGCGACCCAGCCGGGGAAGGTGTAGTTGGTGTAGACCTCGCGCAGGACGTAGCCGAAGCCGAGGCCCATGATCGTCATGCCGATGAGGATCACGGCCAGCCAGCGCTTGATGTGCATGCCGAAGTAGAACCACTTCTGGAGGTTGAGGCGGAGGGCTGTCATGGTTTGCAGAATTCGGGGATTCCCTTCCTCGGCCAGGCGCTTCAGGATGCCTGGTCTAGCTCCGCCTGCAACAGAGTGCGTACCTGGCCAGCGTTGGCGCGACGGCGGGTCTCCTTCATGACCAGACCCAGCAGGGCATTTATCGCGCCCGTCTTGCCGCCCCGGTACTCGGCGACAATCTTAGCGTTATCTGCCAGTACTTTCCTAACGATTTCTACCACAGCGGCGCTATCGTCCATTGCGCCTAGGCCACGTTC
>DATDOP010000284.1:0-8595 GCA_035293185.1 Dehalococcoidia bacterium
GTCATAATCAAAGGCCGCGGCTTCCATGCGCAGCGCGAACTCCCGCATCTCGTCCACCGTGATCGACTCAATCGCTTCGTCGTACAGCTGCAGATTGGGCTGGACGCCCAGCGCCAGGTCCTCGCGCGAGGGCAGGCCGGCGTACTCATCCGGCTCCGAGATCGACGCCAGCTCGATCGTCTCGCGCACCATCTGGTCGATCGCTGCCGGCGTCAGGTCGGACGTCGAGCAGATCGCCGTGCGTCTCGCCTTGATCACGCGAATCCCCACCGCGTGCGACCCCGCCTCGACCACGCGCTCTGTCTCGCCGCGCCGCACCTGCACGGACGACTCCGTCGAGGACACGACGTACGCGTCTACCTCATCCGCCCCCAGCCTGCGCGCCTTCTCGACGATGTCAGAGGCAAGAGCCAGCGTGTCTTCATTCATGACGAACCTCAGATCGGTGCTGATCGAACGCAGGCTTGCGACTCAAATGCCACGGGCCGGCGAATACGCAGGAAGCGACTTCAGCGCACTTGTATTGCTGTACCCAGCACGTAGACTTTAGGCGACTCCCGCAGACGACGGCAAACAGCGATGTCTGGATGATTCCCATGTCGCGGCTAGCGAATTACCTGACCGGTTCGGGTCTGCTGATCGCGGTTCTCGGCCTTGGTCTCGATGTCTGGCTCCACGCCAGACGGGACTCTGCGCTCTCTGCTGAAGAGCTGTTTGCCCTGGACAATCCCGGGCACGTCATCTTTGGCGCCGGCCTGCTTCTCGCCGTGTCGGGTGTCGTCCTAAGCCTCTGGTTTCATGCCGGCGGCCTCGAGCGAGGCAGAGTGTGGCGGGACCGCGGTTTCGCGGGAGCGTTGGTCTTCGCGACTGTCGCTATTCTGGCGTTTGGCTTCACAACCTCAACGGTGGGGCACTCGCATGCTGTTCTCGGAGCGACGGACTCCGCACCCAACGTCGATCTCGATGCGCTGGACCTTAGCCAGGAGGAGCGTTTCCTGGTGGAGGAAAGCCGTGAGCAAGACGCCGGCTCCGGCCACGGCAGCGACCTTTCGCTCAGCTCCACCGAGCTCGTCAAGCTGGGCCTGGAAGTTGAGCGCGCGTCGCTTGTCGCCGAGCGCTATCGATCGATAGATGCCGCTCTCAAGGACGGTTACATACAGATCACACAAGACCTGCCGCTGATCGGCGCTCACTTCATCAAGCCGGTCTTCGCGGACGGAGTCTTCGACATTGACCACCCGGAGATGCTGGTTTACACGTTTCAGGATGGAGCGTGGCGTCTGTACGGTCTCTCCTACCTCAGCCGCTTGATCGGCTTCGAGAGCGAGCCGGTGCCGGAAGGCTTTACGGGCGCCTCAGACAGCTGGCACTGGCACAAAGACTGGTGTTTCACGCTGACCGGAGCCAGGGCCGCCAATCCCGACGAGTGTTCGCGCCTGAAAGGCTCCTTCGTAAAGCGGACCGGCTACATGGTGCACTTCTGGGTGGTGGACAACCCCAACGGAGTCTTCGCCCACAGTCATCCCGGACTCGTGGGCTCAGACGAATACATCGTCCCGTTCACGCGCGTGATTCGATAGCGGTCTGGTAGCAACCGAAGGCTAGCGCAGGCCGGCGTCTCCCGTGTTGGGGGGCTGGATCGCTCCAGCGGCCTGCTGTACGCCGGCGACTGCCTGGGTGTTCTCTCGGGCGCGTCGTTCAGCGTCGGCGCCGGCCAGGACGGGGCCGATACTCGCGCCTGTGCGACGCGGAGGCTCCGGAGGCAGCACCCAAGTTTTGATCACGACGTCGCAGCCCAGAGCCTCAAAGAACTCGATCAGCTCCTCCAGATCCAGGCCTGAGAGGTCGCCATCCTGTTGTACGACTCGTTCCTGCTCGGATTTGAGCACCTCCGTGACCTCGAAACCACCCATGCACGCAGCGATGTAGTCCGTGCCGCTCGCGCCGTTGTTGCGGTAGGTCCAGGCAATCGGATCGCCGAAGTCCGCAAGACAGTTCTCCGGGTTGCATCCGGAGACATCGACGCTGCACTCCTCGGGCTCGCCACCGAAGGCTATGCATTCGAACAGCTCTGCCAGGCACTCTTCGAAATCGGCGCCACAGCCTGAGTTGTCCACGCCTTCGTCCGGCCCGGCAAAGACTATAAAGAGGCCCAACCATTGCTCTTCACAATCGAAAAGGTCGCAGAACTCATCTTGAGGGTCGACTCCAGCCGTGGCCGTAATCGTGTGTGAGCCGCCGACAAAGTTGACCGCATCCTCCGGCACCGCGTCGATCGTGCAGCCGAACTGAAGGAAGAACAGAACGAATAGAGGAGCTGCAAATGTGAGGAACTTCCTGGGCATGCGTCACATCCTTGCGGGTTGAAAGCCGGCGCCTGGCCCCGTCGCGATACAGACCTTAGCCTCCAGGGCAGGCCGTCGCGCACAGACTAGCGGTGTCACCCCACCCCGACAACCTCCGTGCATCAGGAAACGTGGTTACAAATACGTCAACCCATCCTCGTCCCGCCGACCGTCATCCCGGACACCAGCACCGTCGGTATGCCGACGCCCACCGGCACCGATTGCCCGTCTTTGCCGCACGTCCAGCGCCCGTCGCTCAGCTTGAAGTCGTGGCCCACGGCGCTCACCTTGGTCAGCACGTCCGGCCCGTTGCCGATCAGGTTGACGTTGCGGATCGGCGCCGTGACCTTGCCGTCCTCGATCATGTAGCCCTCGGTCACGCTGAACACGAAGTCGCCGTTGCTGATGTTCACCTGCCCCCCGCTGAACGCCACGCAGTAGATGCCCTTGCTCACGCCGCGGATGATCTCGTCCGGCGCCGATTGGCCGCCCAGCATGTACGTGTTCGTCATGCGCGGCATCGGGAAGTGCTTGAAGGACTCGCGGCGCCCGTTGCCGGAGGGCTTCGTCCCGAGCGCCTGCGAGCTGATCCGGTCCTGCAGATACGCCTGCAGCACGCCGTCCTCGATCAGCACGTTGTAGCCCGGCAGGTTGCCCTCGTCGTCGACGTTCAGCGAGCCGCGGCTGTCGGCGATCGTCCCGTCGTCGACCACGGTGCACAGCTCCGACGCCACGAGTTGCCCGATGCGGTCCGAGTAGTTGCTCGTCTTCTTGCGGTTGAAGTCCGCCTCCAGCCCGTGGCCAATCGCCTCGTGCAGCAAGATACCGGAGTCGCCGGCAGCCAAGACGACCGGGAAGGTCCCCGCAGGGGCCTCGATGGCCGACTGCAGCAGCACGGCCTGGCGCGCCGCCTCGCGGGCCAGCTCCTCGGGCGGGGTCTGGTCGAAGTAGGCCATGCCCATGCGGCCGCCGCCGCCCCAGCGCGCCGTTTGCCGGTCTGAGCCGCGCTCGGAGAGGCAGCTGACGCCGAAGCGCACCAGCGGCTGCAGGTCGCCGGTCATGCGCCCGTCGCTGGTGAAGATCGCGACGTACTTCACCTCGTCGTTGAACGACAGGTCGACGCGCGCAATCGAGTCGTCGAAGGCCCGCGCGGCCTCGTCGGCGCGCCGCAGCAGATCGACCTTGTCCTGCGCCGGCACATCCAGCGTGTTCGCCGCCGGGGAGTAGTAGTGCGCCGTGTCGTAGCTCACCACGTCGATCGGCGGCGCCTTCGCCCCCCTTGACGCGATCCTCGCCGCCGTCTCTGCCGCCCGCGTCATCGCGTCCCGGCGCAGGTCCTCCGTGTACGCGTAGCCGACGGCTTCGCCCAGCAGCACGCGCACGCCCAACCCCTGGTTGATGCTGCGGTTCGCTGTCTTCACAGCCTGCTGCTCGAACATGATCGTGCTGGAGGTGCGGTGTTCGAAGTACAGCTCCGCGTAGTCGCCGCCCTTCGACAACGCAGCGTCCAGCAGCGACTGCGCCAGCGCAGCGTCGATGCCGTAACGCGCGCGCATGAACTCGAGGCCGGGGTTAGAGGCAGCGGTGGTCATGAGGTGTACGCCTTCCTAACGGGATACTCCGATTGTACCCGGCAGACCAGCAATCCCCTCCCCCTGGAGGGAGAGCGTTACGGTGAGGGGCAACCCGTGCGAGAAAGAGCTAACTTACCAGCGCCGCCGTGACCGCGTCCGCTAGCTCCTGCAGCTGCACAGCCTCCGCGTCGTCCAGCTTCACCTGCAGAGCATAGGTTTGGCCCGCCTTCAGCGCCACGGAGAACATCGATCCGCCCAGGAATCCCCGGCCCATCTCGATGCTGCGGATCTGGCGCAGGTGGATACGCCGTGAGTCGTCGTAGGAAAACACCTCGAGGACCTCGCCGTCAAAGTTGAAGACCAGGCCCTGCTGCGTTGCTACCGTGATTCTCTCTGCCATCATTCCCCCTCGTCCAACTTCGGACGCCTTCTAAAGAGTATCGTCACGGCGAGTTCCTGTACCATGTGTCCTCAGGAGACATAACCTTGCCGAAGGCGTCCACCACCATCGAAATCGGCGGCCGCGAGGTCACCGTCACCAATCCCGACAAGCTCTTCTTCCCCAAACTCGGCCTCACGAAGCTCGATCTGGTCCGCTATTACGAGTCCGTCGCCGCAGGCGCTCTGCGTGGCATCATGCGCCGCCCGATGATCCTCAAACGCTTCGTCAACGGTGCCGAGGAGGAGCCGTTCTTCCAGAAACGCGCCCCCGCCAACCTGCCGCCCTGGATCGACACCGCGAGAGTCGCGTTCCCCAGCGGCCGATTCGCCGATCTCGTCGTCGCGGATGAGCCCGCCGGCCTGCTCTGGGCGATCAACCTCGGCTGCATCGACCTCAACCCCTGGCCCGTGCGCGCCGGCGACGTCGATCACCCCGACGAGCTGCGCATCGACCTCGACCCGACGCCGGACGCCGACTTCGGGCACGTCAAGCAGACAGCGCTGCTGATCAAGGACGTGCTGGAGGAGTACGGCTATCGTGGCTTCGCCAAGACGTCAGGTTCGCGCGGCATCCACGTCTACGTCCGCATCGAGCCGAAGTGGGAGTACCCGGTCGTCCGCCGCGCAGGCCTGGCCCTCGCGCGTGAGGTGGAGCGGCGCAACCCCGCGCTGGTCACGACCAAGTGGTGGAAGGAAGAGCGTCACGGCGTCTTCATCGACTACAACCAGAACGCCCGCGACCGCACCATCGCCTCTGCCTACTCGGTGCGTCCCACACCCGACGCCTGCGTCTCCTGCCCGATCGATTGGGACGAGCTGCCCGGCGTCGAGCTGGCCGACTTCACCGTCGCCACCGTCCCAGAGCGCTTCGCCAGGCGCGGCGACGTCATGGCTGAGATCGACGACGTGGCATTCTCCCTCGAACCGCTGATCGAGTTGACGGCCCGGCAGGAGCGCGACGGCGAAGGCGACGCGCCCTGGCCGCCGCAGTACCCCAAGGCGCCCGGCGAGCCGATGCGTGTCCAGCCCAGCCGCGCCCGCAAGCCGGCCGCTGGAGAGTCGCCCACCGGCCGCCGTCAGTCGATTCACCCGCTGATCACCGTGGCGAAGGCGCAGCACAAGGACGAAGCGCTGGCCGGCCTCGAGCGCTGGAAGGCCCGTCATCCCGCTGCCGCGGCGTTGCTCGCCACGGACGACGTCCTCGTGGACTCGATGCGCGGCATGTCGCAGACCTGGACGCGCATTCGCCTCAACCTGCGCAACGTCCCGGAGGCAGAGCGCCCGCCAGAAGCGGCGCCTGACCCCGACTACGACCCCTGGGCCGGGCTGGACCCCGAGATGCGCGGCCGCCAGACGAAACGGGTCAACCCGGCCGACGGCCGCCTCTAGATTGATCCCCTCTCCCTCAGGAGAGGGAGGGTGGGGCCAGCGTCCCATCTCGGAAAACCGCTTGAGATAACGCACTAGCCATCTCGCTGCCGATTATTCCTGCATGCGCCGCCGCCGCAAACGCTACGCTCGCCTCCAGGCGCCTGACCTCTGGGCCAACCTCGGTCCCGGCGACCCTGGCTACCGCCTGCGTCCCGGCCGCACCGGCTTCGACCCCTTCGAGCAGACCCTGGAATACGCTCGGGTGCTCGGTATCCTCGCAGCCTCGGCGCTGCGGGGGCGCTTTGGCTACGGGCTCGCCGGTTTCGTGGTGCTACTGGGCCTTCTCCTCATGCAGATGGAGCACTTTGTCCTGGCACTGCTGCTGACGGGCCTCTACGGCATCGGAGCGCTCGTGATGCGCGTCTCGCGCTGGCTGACTCGCTCCCACTGAGCCGCGGCGCCCCTTCTGCCGATCATCAGAACGAGAGCCCGCCCGCTCGTCAAGATCATGGCCGAAGCATCTCTACCTGCAAGCAAACGCCTGTTCCCGGCGATCGCCCTGCCGGAGATCGATGCCGCTCGCGCCTGGCTGATCTTCGCGGCTGTTTTCTTCTTCGCCATCGCCCTGGTCAGCGTCACGGACCCGGATTACTGGTGGCATCTGCGCACCGGCCGGCTCATCGTCGACAACGGCGCTGTGCCCTCCACGGACCCCTTCTCCTTCACCGCCGAAGGCAAGCCCTGGGTGGCCCACGAATGGCTCTCCGAGGTGATCATCTACGGTACCCAGTCGCTGGGCGGTTACGGCCTCGCGCTGCTGCTCTTCGCTTCCGTTGCGCTCGCTACTTTGCTGCTGGCGTACCGTACCAGCCTCTGGCTCGGTGCCTCGCGCAAGGCCGGGCTGCTGCTGTTCATCTGGGCGGGTGTAATGATGGCGCCCTTCTGGACCGTCCGGCCGCAGGTCTTCACCTGGTTCCTGTTCGCGACGTTCATCGCCGTCTGCCTGCAGCACCGCAGCGGCGGCAAGAATCGGCTCTGGCTGCTGCCGCCGCTGATGGTGCTCTGGGCCAACCTGCACCTCGGTTACGCCTTCGGGCTTGCCGTAATCGGCGTCTACGCCTTCTCGCTGGCGGTCGAGCGCTTCGTCTGGAAGGAGCCGCGGGAGATCAAGCCCGTTTTGATCATCCTCGGCGCCTGCGTGGCCGCGACGTTGCTCACGCCCAGCCCCGTAGAGCTGCTGCTCTATCCGTTGAAGTACGTCACGCCCGGCAACTCGAACATCGCCTGGATCAAGGAATGGCAGTCACCAGACTTCCACAACCTGATGTTCGCGCCGCTCGCCCTGGCGCTCCTCTCACTCGCCGGGATGGGCGTCTTCGGCAGACGCCGCGACCTCTTCCTGCCCCTGCTCGCGCTGCTCTTCGGCGCCCTGGCGTTGCAGTCGGTGCGCAACCAGCCGCTGTTCGCCATCGTCTTCGTGCTGATCGCCTCCCAGCGCGCCGCCGACCTCTGGGCGTGGGCCGCTGCCGCCGCGCAGAAACCCGGCCCGAAGCCGCACTCGGCCCTCAACCTGGCATTGGTCACGGCCTGTTGCGCCGCACTGCTCTTCGGCGTCCTCTCGTCACCCTCCGTCCAGTTGCGTTCGACGCCCCGCCTCGACCGCGGCATCGAGTACCCGCAGGCCGGCGCGCACTTCCTGCGCGACAACTACCCCGGAGCCCGCGTCTTCAACCACTACGACTGGGGCGGCTACTTGATCAACGAGCTCTATCCCATGAAGGTGTTCATCGACGGCCGTTCCGACTTCTATGGCGACAAGCTGATGACCGACTTCCGTGACGTCCAGACGCTCGAGCCCGGCTGGCAGGACGTCGTCAAAGAGCACGATATCGAGGTCTTCCTGATCAAAGACGAATCAGCGCTCTCAGACCGCCTCGACGCCGAACCTGAGACCTGGCGCCGTGTCTTCACCGGCCCCGTAGAAGCCGTCTTCGTCCGCTCAGACCTCGCGACGCCGTAACGTGCGTCCGGCCATTGCGGGGAGCGTCCAACTGCGAAGCAACCTCGGACACCACGCGTCGTCGTCTGTTTCATCTCGATGGTCAGAGGACGCAGCGACATCCTTACGCGAAGATCTGTCGCAGCTCGAACGGCGGCGTCGTCTCGATCTGCTCGAAGCCGCACTCCCGCGGCGGTTTGTCGTAGCGCCAGCGCCGGAACGTCGCCGCGTGCCGGAATCGATTCCCCTGCAGGTAGTCGAACGTCACTTCGCACACCAGCTCCGGCCGCAGGCGCACCCAGCTCATGTCGCGGTCGCCGGTCCAGCGGCTCGGCTCTCCCGGCGTGCGTCCCTTGCCGAACCCGTCGCCCTCGTCGCCGCTGACGTATGGCTCCAGGAAGCTCACAAGGTCGCGCTTTTCCTGCGCCTTGAAACTCGACGTGTGTCCGACGTGATGAAACACGCCCGCGGCGTCGAATAAGCCAAGCAGCAGCGACCCTACAGACCGCCCCTCCTCGCCGCGGTTCCAGCGATAGCCGCCGACCACGCAATCGACCGTCCTCAGGTGCTTGATCTTGATCATGGCGCGCTGGCCCGGCCTGTACGGTTCGTCCAGCCGCTTGGCCACGACGCCGTCCAGCCCAGCGCCCTCGAAGCGCTCGAACCAGTCCTGCGCCGTAGCGGGGTCGTGCGTTGCCGGCGTCAGGTAGACCGGCGCGCCAACCTTCGCCAGCGTCTTCTCCAGCACTGCCCGCCGGTCGCTGAACGGCGCCGTGCGCAGGTCCTCGTCGCCCAGCGCCAGCAGGTCGAACGCCACGAACGACGCCGGCGTCTGCGCAGCCAGCATCCGCACCCGCGACTCCGC
>DATDOP010000285.1:0-6971 GCA_035293185.1 Dehalococcoidia bacterium
CCCGGGTGACGGGCACCAGCGTGCGGTTGGAAGGCCTTTCACCCCGTCAATCGCAGGTGCTGCAGCTGATCGCGCAGGGCAAGACGAACCGCGAGATCGCCGGGGAGCTGGTGCTCAGCGAACGCACCGTGCAGCGCCACATCGCGGACCTGTATTTGAAGATCGACGTGCGCAACCGGGCGGGGGCTGTGGGCTACGCGCGCGATCACGTGGTCCGGGGCCTCGCGTGAGGCAACCACCGCCCGTCCATTACGTCACCACAAGTGACGGCTACAGAATCGCATATTGCGTTAGCGGCGAAGGGCGGCCGTTTGTCTTCTTGCCGATCCCGCTGTACTCCATACAGCGCCTCTGGGGAAGTCGATTCACGACTCAGTGGTTGGACGGACTCTCTGGCCGTTTCCGCCTCGTCCAGTACGACATTCGCACCCAGGGTGCATCCAGGCCTCGCACCGATGCAGATTTCTCGATAGCCGGGCATGGACATGACCTGGAGGCGGTCGTTGACCACCTGCAGCTCGACCGGTTTGTTCTTCTGGCGTGGAGCGGCTTCGGCCACGTTGCTGTGCGTTACGCAATTGCCAATCCTGACCGCGTCGAGGCGTTGATCCTTGGCTGCTGTCCGGTGTCCGGTGGGTCCTGGCCGCGGGCCATGTTCGCGGAACTCGTCGAAGAGGATTGGGAGGTCTTCATCCGGAGCCAGATTCCACCAGGGCTTTCCGAGGAAGCAAGGGCCACGGAATTGCAGCTTGTCAGACAGTCAGCGACTCAGGAAGCGTCCACGGCCGGAATGCGCGTCGCCCTTGAATCCAATCTCGAGGATGTTTTGCCGTCTCTGCGAGTTCCCACCATGGTTGTGCATCCTCGTGACTACCTGACGCTGCGGCCAGAGGAGTCTATGAAGCTCGCAGCCTCCATCCGAGAGGCGCGCATGGTGCTCATCGACGGCTCAGACGTCCTCGGTGACTCCGTGCAGGGATTGGCCGCCATCGAAGCGTTCCTGAATGACGTCCTGCCGCGGGCAGAGCAAGCCCGGCCAGTCGAGAGCAGTACCATCCTGGCGTATGGCCTCTCACAGCGCCAACGGCAGGTGCTGCAGCTGATAGCGCAGGGTAAGACGAACCGCGAGATCGCCGAGGAGCTGGTGCTCAGCGAACGGACCGTGCAGCGGCACATCGCGGACCTGTACTTGAAGATTAACGTGCGCAACCGGGCGGAGGCGACGTCCTTCGCCATGAGCAGGCTGGCTTAGCGCAGACTCCCACCTGGGCATATTTGCCCAGCCCATCGCTGATTTATTGCTTTCGACATTGAGCATTACGGCGCAAGCCCGGGTCACTCCCCCGCGCCTAGATTCGCGCTGCGGTCTCCGGTCCTTCGGCCGGAGTCGCCGGCGACGATGCCGACCACTGTCTGCGCTTCGTCGAGGGCGGTGGTCGGCGCGCGCCGTCGCGAGGCAGACGGGTGAACGCAGGAGGTCAGGACGCATGGACAGTTAGCTGAGTTCGTGGGTGAGGACGAACTGTAGCCCCGAGTCGGGGGGAAGGGAAACAAGAATGAAGTTCAGAGGACCTCTGTTCACAGGAGACTCACCGTGTTAAAGACACTTGCCGGTCTAGTACTCGGTGGCGTTCTGGCCGTCATGAGCGTCGCGGGCGCCGGCGCTGAACCGAGCAATGGCAAACTGCTCGCTTCCGGCCTCAAGGGCACGATCGGCGGCACCATTGGCCCTGATGGCGCGCTCTACGTACCAGAAGGGGCCGCCGGCAAGATCACGCGCATCGATCCTGCGACCGGCCAGGCCACGACGTTCGCCAGTGGACTGCCTAACTCGATCATCGGTATCGGAGGGGCGATAGATGTCGCCTTCGTCGGCACTACAGCGTACGTGCTGGTAACCCTCGTCGCAGCCGACGTCGGCGGCAGCAACGTTGACGGCATCTACCGCATGGACGACGCGGACAGCTTCACGGTCATCGCAGACCTTGGCGCGTTCTCGGCCGCTCATCTTCCGGCCTACCCGGTGGATGTCCCATCCGGTCTCCAGTACGCGCTGCAGCCGATACCCGGCGGGTTCCTGGTCTCCGACGGGCACCACAATCGCGTGCTGCGCGTGTCGATGACCGGTGATGTCATCGAATTGATCGCCTTTGGCAACATCGTGCCAACGGGCCTCGCGGCATCCGGCAGCAGCGTGTACATGTCTGAGGCGGGCCCGGTCCCGCATTTGCCCGCCAACGGGAAAGTCGTTTCGTTCGGATTGAATGGTCCAACCGCCAAAGACGTGGCGTCGGGGTTCAGCCTGATCGTCGACGTCGAATTCGGCCCCGGCGGTGTGCTCTACGCTTTGTCCCAGGGGGACTCACCGGGCGCCGTGGCTCCCGCTTCACCCGCGAAGCCAACCAGCGGCAGACTGCTGCGGATCAACAGCAACGGCACGTTCTCCGTACTTGTTGACGCGCTGAACCTGCCAACCTCGCTTGATTTCGCCGGCGACACAGCGTTCGTTGTCACCCTCAATGGGGAGGTCTGGAAAATCGACGGCGTCTCCAAGCTGGGGGAGATCGCTTCGGCAGCGAGACCGATTTCGCCGCCTTCAACCGGTGACGGCGGGCTGGCCGCTGCGCCGTCCAGCCCCCTGATGAGCCTCGCGGTAGTCGTAGGCGCCGCGCTGGGCGCTTCAGCCCTGGTGTGGAGCCGTCGTCGCTACTCTTAGCGACGCGACCCGGGAGGGGCAAAGCTCGGCGCACTCGGCCCTGAATGCAGAAGTTGGACGCCCCTTGAGCGCGAAGGACTCCGGCTTCGAGTTCAAAGCTGGCTCGAATTCTGAGAGTCCGAAAGGAGAAACGTTATGAATAGGAAGAGCTTGGCCATAGCTCTCTTGAGTCTTGTGCTTATTCTCGGCAGTAGCAAGGCAGTCGCAGCGGATCCAGGTGGGGAGCGAGGCTCTCAGGGCCACCATCCCCACCAGCCAGGTCCGAAGGCCGCCCTGCTAGTCTCGGGTCTCGCAGGTGGGTCCGGCAGCACCGTCGGCCCCGGAGGCGCGTTGTACGTCGCCGAACCCGCAGCGGGCAAGATCACGCGCGTCGACCCGCGGACTGGCCATAAGACGACGTTCGTGAGCGGTCTGCCGCAGATGAACCCGGCAGTCGGCGTCGGTGGGGCGATGGACGTCGCGTTCATTGGCCGGACCGCGTACGTGTTGGTCACTCTCGTCAGTCCTGACGTGGGCGGCAGCGACGTTGACGGCATCTACAGAGTGGACGGCCCACACAGCTTCAGCGTCGTCGCGGACATCGGTCAGTTCTCCATCGACAACCCGCCGGACACCACTTTCTTCGTCCCCACAGGAGTGCAGTACGCGATGGAACCCTACCGTGGCGGGTTCCTGGTCACCGATGGGCATCATAACCGCGTGCTTCGGGTCAAACTGGACGGCGAGGTCACCGAGTTGATGGCGTTCGACAACGTCGTCCCGACGGGACTGGCGGTTAGTGGCAACACGATATAC
The DNA here is from genome assembly GCA_035293185.1 of Dehalococcoidia bacterium. Taxonomy (GTDB): domain Bacteria; phylum Chloroflexota; class Dehalococcoidia; order DSTF01; family WHTK01; genus WHTK01. The sequence continues at coordinate 3,512 of DATDOP010000285.1, forward strand.
ATGGCTGAGGCCGGCCCCGTCCCGCACCTGCCGCAGGACGGCAAGGTTGTGGCGTTCGGGCCGAAGTCGTCCGTCGTTAAGGAAGTGGCTGCCGGCGCCAGCCTCCTCGTCGACGTCGAGTTTGGCCGGGGGCGTGATCTCTATGCGCTCTCACAGGGCCCGGGCGTTCCGGGAGCTCCTGACGGCTCGCCGGCGCAGCCGAACACGGGCGCCCTGGTGAAAGTCACGAGGGACGGCGGCCTCGACGTGATTGTCGACGAACTGGACCGGCCGACTTCGCTGGAATTCATCGGGAACACTGCGTACGTGGTGACCCTCACCGGACAGATCTGGAAGATCGAAGACGTCTCAGGTCCTCCGTTCGGGGGGCACTGACCTTCGTAGTGACGCCGGCGGTGCCGGCCTGAGGATCTGCCAGTCGTGCGGCAGATGTTTGGGGCGGGATGCAGGGAACCTGCATCCCGCCCTCTGTATTCGGCCTTCGGCTTCGTCTACTCGACGAAGATGTCTACGGAGGGGCGTAGCTTCGCGCACTCGGCAAGCACTTCGTGGATCTTGTGCTGCTTGAACGCTGGGATCAGCGATTCGTCTACCGCCTGCTTGTCGTCGAGCGTGACGTAGGACTGCTCGGTGAGGACGTAGTCGAAGCGCGGCGCCCACTTGCGTGAGCCGAGACGCGCTGTGGTCGAGCAATTGTCGACCATGTAGGCGACGCCGCGGGCGTGCATGTAGGGGTTGAGGGAGTCGACAGCTTCGATCACCGACTCGTTGGCCACCTCTGAGTACGGGTGGCCGTGGTCGAGCAGAATGTCGATCTGGGCCATCATCGTCGCGGCGTAGACACCGGCCGTGAAGGGGTCGAGGGGGATCTCGTCCTCGACGCGCTTGGCGCGCACCTTCTCGCCGACCTTCCAGGTCTCGGTGCCGTCGATCTTACCCATCGACTGGCGCTTCAGGCGGTCGCCGGCCAGGATCACGCTACGAATCTCGTTGCCGGAGGAGACCTCGTCGTAGATCTCGAGCAGCAGCTCGTGGGCGGCGGGATAGGCGGCGGCGTACGCCTTCTCGAAGTCGGGCTTGCCGTCGGCGCCGACGGCCTCGTACATGCCCATGATGCCCTGTCGGGAGATGATGCGGGAAATCGGTCCGGTGATCGCCTCGGCGGAATGCAGGAAGGCGTCCTCGCGGCTCATGCCCTGGCTGACGTAGCGGCGGTAGAGACTCTCGATGATGCCGTGGACGGCGCCGAGGAGGATGCCGCGCTCGCCGTAGATGTCGGACTTGAACTCGGATTCGAGCGTGGTCTGGAAGGTGTAGGGCGAGCCGATCGCGACCGACCAGCCGAGGGCGACGTCGGTGGCCCGGCCGTCGATGTCCTGCTCGACGGCGAAGCTGCTGTTGATACCGGCGCCGTTGACGGAGGCGCCCTGCACGTAGAGGCGGCGCACCGAAGGACCCATGCCCTTGGGGCAGACACCGATGACGTTGATGTTCGCCGGGAAGGCGGCGCCGACGTTCTTCATGTGGCCGATGAGGAAGCCGTGCGACAGGCCGAGCGTAGCACCGGGCTTGATGCGCTTGAGGACTTCCTGAAACAGCTCAGCCTGGGCGGCGTCCGAGATCAGCAGCAGGACGAGATCGGACTCGGAGACGACCTGGAACATCTCGCCCAGCGTGCCGTCCGCTTCGGAGAAGCCGGCCTCGCGCGCCTGGTCCATCGACTGCGAGCCGGGGCGCAGGCCGACCTGGACCTTGATGCCGGTGCCGATGAGGGAATCGCGCAGGTTCTGCGACTGCGCCGGACCCTGGGAGCCCCAGCCGATGACGCCGATCTGCTTGATGCCCGCGAAGGCCTGCGGCAGCAAGGAGAAGAGATGGCGGCCGCCCTTGACGATCTGCTCCTTGTGACCTTCGAGGTCGATGGTCTCAACGTCGAAGACTTTGGAGGTGAAGCTGAGCGAGATAGGCGGCATACAGGCACGGTCTCCTTGGCGCTAGTAGCGGGGCCTCTGAATTCTACAACGAGGGTGGATTCTCGCCGATGTCGGACGAGGCGTGGTTGTGTGATACAACCCTGCGGGATGAATCCTGCAGCTTCGCCGACGAGGACTCGTCATGTTTGGTTCAGTGCGAAGGGACGTATGGCTGTTCTGGTGGGGTGACTCTGGGGGGATAGGACCCTGACGGTCTGGAAGGACGAGGCGTGGTTGTGTGATACAACCCTGCAGGATGAATCCTGCAGCTTCGCCGATGAGGACTTTTCATGTTTGGTTCAGTACGAAGGGACGTCAGGCTGTCCTTGTGGGATGACTCTGGAGGGATAGGACCCTGACGGCATGGAAGGACGAGGCGTGGGTGGTGTGTACAACCCTGCAGGATGAATCCTGCAGCATCGCCGACGAGGACTCTTCCTGTTTAGTTCAGTGCGAAGGGACGTATGGCTGTTCTGGTGGGGTGACTCTGGGGGGATAGGACCCTGACGGTCTGGAAGGACGAGGCGTGGTTGTCGAGACCCGCACGCCCCTTCAGGCGCGGACCTCAGGGCTGCGTCTTGTAAAACCACAGAGCGAGGAGCAACATCTGGTTAGCCGCAGAGGGCCTCTCAAGTTCTCGAGAGCGGGGCTCTGCCGTCAGACCCTCGGATTGGCTGAAAGGACGCGAAGCAATGGTCAGTCAGATTCTCTCCGCGGACTCCCACGTTCTGGAGCCGGCGGATCTGTGGACGACGCGCATGCAGACGAAGTACCGCGACCGAGCGCCGCACGTCGAGAAGAACGTTGACGGGCGCGAGGGCGACTTCATCGTCTGTCCGCCGCTGCGGCCCTTCAACCCGACCAGCCTGGGCAACGCCGGCATCCCGCCGGAGGAGCAGGAGAAGTTCGCCAAGGGCGGCTACGCCAGCTGCCGCCCCGGTAGCTGGGACCCGGTCGAGCGGCTCAAGGACATGGACATGGACGGCCTGGGCGCCGAGGTCTTCTACTGCGGCTACGGCATGGGCATGTTCAGCCACCCCGACGACGCGTTCCAGCGCGACGCGCACCGCGCCTACAACGACTGGGCCGCCGAGTACGCCTCCCACGCGCCGAGGCGCCTGTTCCCGATTGCCAACATCTCGATGACGGACCCGGCGGAGGACCTGAAAGAGCTGCACCGCGTCGCGAAGATGGGTTTCCGCGGCATCTTCATCTCCAACGACCCGCTGCCAGAGCGGCGCTACGAGAACCCGATGTGGGACGGCTTCTGGAGCACCGTCGAGGAGTACAACCTGCCGGTCAACATCCACATCCTGACGGTGCAGAAAGGCTTCCAGGTCTCGGCGACGAACCCGCTGGTCGATGGCGTATTGCTGCCGGTGCCGGCGTTCCGGACGATCGCGGAGATGATCACGGGCGGCGTGTTCGACAGGCACCGGAACCTGAAGATCGTCTCGGTGGAGAACGACATCGGCTGGATACCGAAC